>DASQSR010000541.1:0-9807 GCA_035642295.1 Allostellaceae bacterium
AAGGCGAGGCGGTGTTCAAGCGCAACTGTGCCATCTGCCATGCCGTCGAGCCGGGCAAGAACAAGATCGGCCCGAGCCTTGCCGAGGTCTTTGGCCGCAAGGCTGGAACCGCGCCGGGCTACAGCTACAGCGACGCGAACAAGAAGTCCGGGCTCACCTGGGACGAGCCGACGCTCGACAAATATCTCGCCGACCCCCGCGGCGTGGTGCCGGGGACGAAGATGCTGTTCATCGGACTCAAGAACCCCGACGACCGCCAGGCCGTGATCGCCTATTTGAAGCAGGAAAGCACGGCGCAGAAATAAAGGGTCAGTCGCCGGTCGCGCCGCGCCCCGGCACCGCGTCGCTCTTGCTTGGCGCGGCGTGATGGCCGCTCACCTCGGCGCCCGCTTCGCGCGCCAGCGGCAGGTAGAAGAAGACCGAGCTCAGCGAGATCACCGCCACGACCAGGAACGCGGCGCCGAAATCGCCGGCGCCGAGCTCCGTCCGATTGTTGGCGAGCAAGGTCAGATGCAGCAGCAGCGCGCCGATGCCGACGCCGACGCTGATTGAGAGCTGCTGCGCCATGCTCTGGAAGCTGGTCGCGCGGCTCATCAGCGGCGGCGGGACGTCGGCGAAGATCAGCGTGTTCGTGGAGGTGAACTGCAGCGAGCGGAAGAAGCCGCCGGAGAGCAGCGCGACGAAGATCAGCCAGTGCGGCGTCTCCGGCGAGAACAGGCTGTAGGCCATGATGAAGGCGCTGCTGATCACGGCGTTGCCGAGCAGCACGCGGCGGAAGCCGAAAGTGCGGACGATCAGCGCGGCGGTGGTCTTCATCGTCATGGCGCCGGCGGCGCTGGCGAAGGTGAGGAGGCCCGAAGCGAAGGGCGACAGCCCGAAGCCCAGCTGCAGCATCAGCGGCAGAAGGAACGGCAGCGCGCCGATGCCGATGCGGAACAGCGAGCCGCCGGTGATGGCGGCGGCGAAGGTCGGGATCCGCAGCAGCTTCAAGTCGATGATGGGATAGGGGTGGAGCCGCGAGTGGAGCACATAGAGGGTGATGCAGAGCGCGCCGCCGGCCAGCAGCGCCGCCGTCACCGGCAGTGGCAGCACGCCGCGCCCCGCATTCTCCAGGCCGAACATGAGGCCGGCGAGCCCGGCGCCGGCGAGCACGAAGCCGCGCAGATCGAGCGGCCAGTCGCCGCTCTCGCGGATGTTGTCGATGAACAGCGTCGCCAGCACCAGGCCGAGCAGCCCCATCGGCAGGTTGATGAAAAAGATCCAGCGCCAGGAGCTGTAGGTGACGATGAAGCCGCCCAGCGGCGGCCCCAGCACCGGTCCCACCAGGGCCGGCACGGTGAGATAGGACATGGCGCGCATCAGCTCGGATTTCGGCACGGTGCGCAGCATGACGAGGCGCCCGACTGGCACCATCATCGCGCCGCCGATCCCCTGCAGGATGCGCGCGCCGACCAGCTCGGGCAGCGTGTTCGAGATGCCGCAGCAGGCTGAGCCCAGGGTGAAGACGACGATCGCGGCGCGGAACACCGAGCGCGCGCCGTAGCGGTCGGCGACCCAGCCGCTCAGCGGGATGAAGACGGCGAGGCTCAAGAGATAGGAGGTGATGGCGAGGTTGAGCCGCAGCGGATCCTCGTGCAGCGACCGCGCGATCGCGGGCAGCGCCGTGGAAATGACCGTCGAGTCCAAGTTCTCCATGAACAAGGCGCAGGCGACGATCAGCGGCACCAGGAAATGGCGGAGTGACGACGTCGGCATTCTTCGTCTTTATAGGGCGCCGAGCGCCGTCTTGCAGCAGCCCGCCCGCCCGGCGCAGGGCTGCCCTGCGTCCGGCGAGGGCCCTGCCGGCCTCAGGCCGGCCGGTCGGTGAATTGCAGCGCCGCGAGCCGGGCGTAGAGGCCACCGGCGCGAATGAGGGCGTCATGCTTGCCCTCGGCGACGATGCGGCCCTCTTCCATGACGACGATGCGGTCGGCGCGCAGCACGGTCGCCAGGCGATGAGCGATGACGAGGGTGGTGCGGCCGGCCGAAAGGCGCTGCAGCGCCTGCTGCACCGCACGCTCCGATTCGGCATCGAGCGCCGATGTCGCCTCGTCGAGCAGCAGGATCGGCGGATTGCGGAGGATGGCGCGGGCGATGGCGATGCGCTGGCGCTGTCCGCCCGAGAGCCGCACCCCCTTCTCGCCGACGAAGGTGTGGAAGCCGTCGGGCAGCCGCGCGATGAACTCGCTCGCCGCGGCGGCCGCGGCGGCGGCGCGCAGCTCGGCATCGCCCGCCTCCGGCCGGCCGTAGCGGATGTTGTCGGCGACCGAGCCGCTGAAGATCACCGGGTCCTGCGCGACGAAGCCGATGCGGTGGCGCAGCGCGGCGGGATCGGCGGCGGCGATGTCGACACCGTCGATGCTGAGCCGGCCGCGGCGGGGATCGTAGAAGCGCAGCAGCAGCTGGAACACCGTGGTCTTGCCGGCGCCCGAGGGGCCGACCAGCGCCACCGTCTCGCCCGGCGACACGGCGAGCGAGAAATCGGCGAGCGCGGGCCGCTCGGGCCGCGAGGGATAGAAGAAGCTGACACGCTCGATGCGCACCTCGCCGCGCGCCGGCTCGGGAAAGGCGAGCGGCGTTGCCGGCGCGGCGATCTCGGACGTAGTCGCGAGCAGCTCGAGCAGCCGCTCCGCGGCGCCGGCGGCGCGCTGCAGCTCGCCGAAGACCTCGGCGATGGTGCCGACGGCAAAGGCGGTGAGCACGGCATAGAAGAGGAAGGCGGAAAGCTGGCCGCCGCTCATCCGCCCGGCAATCACGTCATAGCCGCCGACCCAGAGCACCAGCGCGATGGCGCCGAAGGCGAGCAGGATGACCACCGCGGTGAGCGCCGCCCGGACGCGGATGCGCGATACGGCGACGGTGAAGGATCGGTCGACGCGCTCGGCAAAGCGCGCCCGGTCGATCGCCTCGTGGGTGTAGGCCTGGACGGTGCGGATGGCGTTGATCATCTCCTCGGCATAGGCGCCGACATCGGCGACGCGGTCCTGGGAGCGGCGCGACAGCCGCCGCACCCGCCTGCCGAAGAACAGAATCGGCACGACCACCGCCGGCACGATGAGCAGCACCAGCCCGGCGAGCTTCGCCGCGGTCACCACCAGCATCGCGAGGCCGCCGACCAGGATGAGCGCGTTGCGCAGGGCCATCGACACGCTGGAGCCGATGACGGTTTGCAACAGCGTCGTGTCGGTGGTGAGGCGCGAGAGCACCTCGCCGGTCTTGGTCGTCTCGAAATAGGCCGGGCTCAGGGCGACGATGCGGTCGAAGACGGCGATGCGGAGATCGGCGACGACGCGCTCGCCGATCCAGGAGACGAGCGAATAGCGGCTGTAGGTGGAGACCGCCAGGACCAGGATGACGGCGAACAGCGCACCCACGGCCTGGTTGAGCAGCGTGGCGTCGGCCGCGCCGATTCCGGCATCGACGAGATAACGGACGCCCTGGCCGACCAGCAGCACCGACGCGGAGGAGACGAGGAGGGCGACGCTGGCCCCGGCCAGCTGCAGCCGGTAGGGCGCGAGGAACCGCAGCAGCGGCAGCAGCGACAGGACGCTGCGGCCGCGCGCCCGATCCGCCGCATCGCGCGCCGGCGCCGTGCCGGCCTTGCCGGCGGTGGGGTCGCTCATCGCCATGGCGCAGCTCTCGCGCGGCAACGGGGCTCGCGATATAGGCCGCAACCGGGGGCGGCACAAGACCGGCCATCATTTCGCCACGCTTCGCGTACCAAAATTGACCCCGTGCGCGGGAGCCCGCGTCGCGGTAGTCTCACTCGCTTTGACTTCCTCCGCTTGTCAGCATCGGGAGCTCGTTTCGACATGTTGTCTTCCAAGCCCGCCGCGAATCCCGCGTCCCCGCCGGCGCAGCCGGCCGCCAAGAGCGAAACCGCGACGCGCAAGCTCGTCGTCGGCCGCGGCATCGTCTTCTCGGGCGAGATCACCAGCTGCGACTGCCTCGTGGTCGAGGGAACGGTGAAGGCCAACATCGCCGGCTGCCACGACATCGACATCGCCGAAGGCGGGCTCTTCACCGGCTCGGCCTCGGTCGAAAGCGCCGAGATCCGCGGCCGCTTCGAGGGTGCCCTCAACGTGAGCGGCCGCCTCCTCGTCCGCGCCAACGGCAAGGTCGCCGCCGAGGTACGCTACCACCAGATCGAGATCGAGCGCGGCGGCGAGGTCTCGGGCCATATCCAGGCGCAGGGCCCCGGCCAGGCGGCACAGACGCCGACTCCGCTGCCGCGGCGCGCCTGATCCCGGCGCGGTGCCGGTTCAGCGCCGCGTCGACGCCGGCGCCGAGAGCAGCGCCTCGATGATGGCCGCGCGTTCCTCATCGAGCGCGGCGGAGGGGACCGGCTTGCCGGCGCGGCGGTACCAGTAGGCGGCATTGCCGGCATCGCCCTCGCGGCGATGGAGATAGGCGTGCACCCAGGCGCCCTGGCCGTCATCCCGCGCCTGGGCGCATTCATGCGCCTTCTGCCAGTCGCCCTTGGCATCCCACCACAGCGCCTCGAGGGCGAGACCGAGACCGGCGGGCGGCGCCGGCTCGGCGAGCGAGCGGTGAAAGCTGGCGAGATCCATCGCCGCTCATCATGCCGCAATTCCGCGGTTAGCGACAGGGGAAGTCCGAGCGGAGGCCGGCTGCTATGCGATCCGCAAGGGAGATGTTTGCATAGGGCGCCGGCGCCGCTTCAGCTCTCGGCGTAGCCCGCCGGCGGCACGAAGGCGCGGTGCTCGCGCTCGAGCAGCCGCGCGAGGCGCAGGCAGGTCAAGTCACCGTATTGCGGACCGATGATCTGGACGCCGCTGGGCAGGCCCGCGGGCGTGAGCGTCGCCGGCGCCACCGTCGAGGGCAGATAGAAGAGTCCGGAAAACCCCGCCCAGAACAGCTGCTCGGCGATCGGCCGCTCCCGCCCGTTGACGATGATGGAGCGGGCGAAGGGATCGCCTTCATGGTTGTGCGGGAAGGCCGTGGTGGTGACCGGCGGGCACAGCAGCACGTCCCAGTCGCGGAAGAATTCGGCCCAGCGCAGCCGCATGCGGTGCCGCGTCTCGTTGCCGACGAGCCAGTCGCGGTGATGGAGCGTGCTACCGCGGAGGCTCTCCGCCGCGCCGCTCTTGTCGTCGGGCCGCAGCGCCGCCGCCCTGGCGAGATTGGCGCGGAAGATCTCGTCGGGCGTCCGTCCCGACATCGCCGCGCTGAGCAGCCGGAGGTAGAGGCGATCGACTTCGAGCGTGTCGAGGTCCGGCCGCGCCCGGTCGCTCACCGTGGCGCCGGCCTTGGCCAGCGTGTCGGCGACGCTCTGGACGCCGTCCTGCACCGCACGGTCGACCTCGGCATTGGGCACGCTCAGCAGCACCGCGACGCGGAACTCGCCAAGCCGCTCATGCCGCGGCTTCGGCAGCTCGAGCCGCCAGCCCTCGCCGTCGATCGCATCCGGCCCCGCCATGGCGGCGAGCGCCACTTCGAGATCACCGGCGCTGCGCGCCATCGGTCCCACCACCGAGATGTCGGTGGTGGAGACGCGGCCGGCGAGCGCGTGGCCGCGCGGCGAGACCACGCCCCAGGTCGGCTTGTGCGCGTAGACGCCGCAGTAATGCGCGGGGTTGCGCAGCGAGGAGCCGATGTCGCTGCCCGCCTCGAGCCCGGTGAGCCCCGCCGCCAGGGCCGCGGCGGAGCCGCCCGAGGAGCCGCCCGGCGTGCGCTTCACATCCCAGGGATTGTTCGTCGTGCCGTAGACCGCGTTGAAGCTCTGCCAGTCCGAGAGCATCAGCGGCACGTTGGTCTTGCCGAAGATGACCGCGCCGGCGGCGGCGAGCCGGTCGACGGCGAGCGCGTTCCGGGTGGCGATGCTGTCCCTGAACTCGGGCGCGCCCCAGCAGGTCGGCAGCCCCGCGACGTCATAGGACTCCTTCACCGTCATCGGCACGCCGTGCAGCGGCCCCCAGCTCTCGCCGCGCGCCAGCGCCCGGTCGGCCTCGTCGGCACGCTGGCGCGCCGCGTCGAGCCGGGTGGCGATGACGGCGTTGAGGGCGCCGTTGTAGCGCTCGACGCGCTTCAGATAGAGCTCGAGCAGCTCGCGGCAGCCGATGCGCTTGGCTTTGATTTCGGCCGCGAGCTCCAGCGCCGAGCGGAAGGGGAGGTCGGTCATGGGCTGCTCCTTCATCGTCAGGCGTTGCCGCGGCGCGTCCGCATGCGGCGCACCATGGCATCGAACATCAGCCGCGGCGTGGTGCCGTCGGCAAAGTCATGGGCGTCCCTGGTCGAGGCGCGGCGGATGCTCTCGGGGAGGGGGATGTCGGCGCCGCCCATTGCCTGCGCCTCTGCCTGCACCTCGCAGGCGCGCTGCAGCGACCACAGCCAGCGGAAGGCGCGCGGCACATCCTCGCCCAGCACCAGCAGCCCATGATTGCGCAGGATCAGCACGTCCTTTTCGCCGAGGCTGCGGACCAGCCGCGGCTGCTCCTCGGGATGGACGGAGATGCCTTCGAAATCGTGATAGGCGACGCGGTCATGGAACATGGCGCCGTAGAAATTGTCGTGCGACAGGCCGTCCTTCTTGCACGAGACCGCGATCCCCGCGGTGGTATGGACGTGCATGATGCAATGCGCGTCCTCGCGCGCGCGATGGATGGCGCTGTGGATGATGAAGCCGGCCGGATTGACCGGATGCGCGGAGGGGCCCACGGGACGGCCGTCGAGATCGATCTTCACCAGGTTTTCCGGCGTCACTTCCTCGTACATCAGGCCATAGGGATTGATGAGGTAGTGCCGCTCCGGTCCCGGCACGCGCAGCGTGATGTGGTTGAAGATCGCTTCGCCCCAGCCGAGATCGGCGAAGAGCCGGTAGCAGTCGGCGAGCTCCTGGCGGAGCCGCCATTCGCCGTCGCTGATGCGATCCTCGCGCATGGAGCCGTCCTTCTCGTGCGAGGGAAAGACTAGGGCGTCCCTCCGCCGCCGCCAAGCCGCTCGCGCACGATCGCCGGAATCGGCGCCGCCTTGATGCGCGCGGGGTCGTCGGGATGGGGAATGGCGCAGACGCGCAGCTCCGATCCCTCCACCAGCAGCGCGCCTTGGCGCCGCAGGCGGTGGCGCACGGTGAAGGTCTTTTGTGCCCAGTCGGCGATGTCGGATTCGCACTCGAGTGCGTCGCCGAAGGCGGAGGAGCCGCTGAAGCTCGCCTTCGCCTCGAGCAGGGGAAAGCCCTTGAGCCCGTGCTCGCGGTAGAGCTGCGGCAACGGCAGGCCGGCGCTCTCGAACAGCGCCGCGGTGGCGGCGTCGAACCAGCGGAAATAATTGGGATAGAAGACGATGCCGGCCGGGTCGCAATCGCCCCATTCGACGCGAATGAGCCATCGGTTGCTGGTCATCGGGGGGGCCTCGGTTGCGGCGGAACGGTTGGCTGTCCAACAGTCTAGCCGGCGCCGTCTCGCGCCGACAGGCCCGGCGGCCCGCCACGGGCGGCTTTACTGCCACGGCGTTCCAGTCCATCCTTTCGGGGCCGCACCGCCTCGCGAGAAGGCCGGCGGCAAGGGAGGACAGGGATGAAGCTGCAAGGGCTTTGGCCCGGCGGCGCCGCTTTGGGGCTGGCCGTGGCGTTGTCGGTGCCCGCCCAGGCGGAGGACGGGCCGGTGCGGATCGGGCTGCTCACAGTCAAGACCGGCCCGCTGGCGGAAGGCGGCATCCAGATGGAGGAGGGGCTCACTCTCTGCCTCAAGGAGCGCCACGGCATGATGGCTGGCCGCAAGGTCGAGCTCATCATCGGCGATACCGGCGGCAATCCCGCCGGCGCCAAGACCAAGGTGCAGGAGCTGGTCGAGCGCGACAAGGTCGACGTTCTCCAAGGCCCGCTCGCCGCCTTCGAGGCCTATGCCATCGCCGACAATGTCGCGGCGGCCAACATTCCCTGGCTGCCGCTCGCCGCCGCCGAGGACCTCTCGCAGCGCCGGCCGGTCGCCGACATGGCACGCGTCCTCGGCACCTCGTCGCAGGACAGCAAGGCCATGGCCGATTACGCGGTGAAGACGCTGCATCTGAAGCGCGCCGTCACCATCAGCGACGATTTCGCCTATGGCCACGAGACGGTCGGCGGCTTCCACCAGGTGTTCGAGGCGGATGGCGGCGAGGTGGTGAAGAAGCTCTGGCCACCGCTGAATACCGCCGACTACACGCCCTATCTGGCGCAGATCGCCCAGGTGAAGGACGCCGACGCCGTGTTCATGGGCTTTGCCGGCTCCAACCCGGTGCGCTTCATCAAGCAGTTCGCCGAGTTCGGCCTCAAGAAGAAGCTGATCCTGCTCGGCAACGGCACCGCCGCGGATGCGCCGATCCTGCGCTTCCTCGGCGACGAGGCGGTCGGCATCTACGGCGCCGCGTCCTATGCGACCACCTACGGCTCGCCGCAGAACCAGCGCTTCCTCGCCGATTTCCGCGCCGCCTACAAGGTCGATCCCGGCCTCTACTCGGTCGCGACATATCTCGGCTGCGAGCTCGTGGACAACGCGCTTCAGGCGCTGAAGGGGGAGACCCAGGACAAGGCGGCGCTGATCAAGGCGGTGCGCGACGCGAAGCTCGCCGACAGCCCGCGCGGCCCGCTGCGGCTCGACGACTACGGCAACGCCGTCGGCGACACCTTCATCCGCAAGATCGCGCTGGAGAACGGCAAGCTCGTCGACACCCTCGTCAAGACCTATCCCGATGTCAGCCAGTTCTGGACCTTCGACGCCAAGAAATTCCTGGCGCAGCCGGTCTATTCGCGCGATTTTCCGCCACTGACGCATGGAGAGTAGAGGCGTGGAGCGTATCCTCATCACCGGGGCCGCCGGCGGCATCGGCCGCCGGCTTCGCCCGCTGCTGCGCGGCTTCTATCCCTCGATCCGGGTCTCGGACCGGATCCCCGTCGGCACGCTCGGCCCCGGCGAGAGCGAGGTCACCGCCGAGCTCGCCGATCCCGCCGCGGTGGAGCGCGCGGTCGCGGGCGTCGAAGGCATCGTCCACCTCGGCGGCATTTCCGGCGAGGATGAGTGGCCCGCCATCCTCGAGAGCAACATCACCGGCACCTATAACCTCTTCGAAGCGGCGCGGCGCCAGGGGGTGAAGCGCATCGTCTTCGCCTCCTCGAACCATGCGGTGGGGTTCTATCGCCGGCGGCGGCGCATCGGCACCGAGGTTCCGGTCCGGCCCGATACGCGCTATGGCGTCAGCAAGGCCTTCGGCGAGGCGCTGGGCGCGTTCTACGCCGACAAGTTCGGCCTCGGCGTCCTCGCCATCCGCATCGGCAATTTCGGCGACGTCCCGATCGACAAGCGGCGGCTCAGCATCTGGATCCATCCCGACGATCTCTTGCAGCTCGTGCGCATCGGCCTCGAGCATCCCGATCTCCGCTACGAGATCGTCTACGGCGCCTCCGACAATGAGCGCGGCTGGTGGGACAACGCCGCCGCCTTCCGCCTCGGCTACCGTCCGCGCCACCGCGCCGAGGATCACCGCGAGGCGGCGCTCGAAGCCCAGGCCGAGCTGCCCCCCGACCGTGTCGGCGACCTCTTCCAGGGCGGCAGCTTCTGCGCGATGGAGTTCACCGGCGACACCGAGGGGCGGGGCGGGTAAGCTACACGAGGATCGTGCGTCCTTCGACAGGCTCAGCGACTGTGTTGCGCGTCAAGCGGGTTGCCATGGTCTTTGGTCTCTGAGGATGGCGTTGAGGATGGTCAGAAGCTTGCGCATGCAGGCGACCATCACGACCATCTTGGGCTTGCCTTTGGCGAGAAGTCGCTGCCG
>DASQSR010000542.1:0-12270 GCA_035642295.1 Allostellaceae bacterium
GCGCGCGCCGGCCGGGATGTTCCAGCATTGCATGAGCTGCTGCTTGACCAGGTCGAGCTCGCTCGTCGTGAGCCGGTCACCGAGCGGCGCGATCGGCTGCGAGGAGGATTGCGGAGCGGCCGCCGCCTGCTTCTGCGGCGGCTGGTCCGTCGGCGCGAGCGCCGGGTCGCGCTTGGCGAGATTCTTGAGATACGTGTCGAAGGCGAGATCGTCGTTCTTCTTCTTGGGCGGCTGCGGCTTCTCGGGCGGCGGCTGGGGCAGCGGCGGCGCCGGCTCGGCCTTCGCCTGCTGCTGCGGTTTGGGCTCGGGCGGCGGTGGCGGGGGTGGCGGCGGCGCCACCGCCTGCGGCGGCTCGGGGTGCGATTCCGGCGGCGGCGCCGGCTTCGGCGGCTCGGGCTTGGGCTCGGGCGGCTTCGGCGCCTCGACCTGGGCCACCTCCTTCGGCTTTTCCGGCGTGGGCGGCGTCTGTGTCTTCTGGGTGGCATGCGTCTCCGGCGCGACGTTGACGAGCTGCACCACGATCGGCTGCTCCTCGTCGAGCGGGCGCTCGAACAGATGGAAATGGGCCACGGCGTAGAGCAGCACCAAAACGGCGAGGTGGAACGCCGCCGAGTAGGCGTAGGCCCGTCCTGGCATGCCGCCGAACCCGTTCATCGCATCACGGCTTGGTCTTGTCGCGCGCCTGCTCGGTGATGAGCGACACTTTGCTGAACCCGGCGGCGCTCACCATGCCCATCACCTCCATGACGCGGCCGTAATTGATGGCGCGGTCGCCGCGCACATAGATGTCGGCGTTGGGGTTGTTTTGAGTGATCGCCTGCAGCCGCGCCACGAGCTGGTCGTCGCCGATCTCCGTATTCTGCAGGAAGAGCTTGCCCTCGGCATTGACGGTGATGACCAGCGGCTCCTTCGGCTCGTTGATCGCCGGCGCCTTGGTCTGCGGCAGGTCGACGGGAACGCCGACCGTGAGCAGCGGCGCCGCCACCATGAAGATGACGAGCAGCACCAGCATCACGTCGACCATCGGCGTGACGTTGATCTCGCTCATCGGCTTGTAGCGCGTGCGGCCGTTGCCGCCGCCATTGATGATGCCGCCGGCCATGGCTCAAGCCTTCTCGTCGAGCTGGCGCGAGAGGATCGCGCCGAACTCGGTGGCAAAGCCGTCGAGCCTTCCGGCATAGCGGCCGAAATCGGTGGAGAACTTGTTGTAGGCGATGACCGCGGGGATCGCCGCCACCAGTCCCAGCGCGGTCGCGAACAGCGATTCGGCAATGCCCGGCGCCACCACGGCGAGGCTCGTGTTCTTGGACGCGGCGATCGCCTGGAAGCTGTTCATGATGCCCCACACCGTGCCGAAGAGGCCGACGAAGGGCGCGGTCGAGCCGACGGTGGCGAGGAACGGCATGAAGCGCTCGAGCCGCTCCATCTCCCGGCTCAAAGTGACGTGCATGACGCGCTCGATCCGCTCCTGCAGGTTGGTACGCAACGCCGAGGAGGCGGCGAGGCCCTTGGCGGCGCTGCGGCGCCACTCGCGCATTGCCGCGGCGAACACCGCCGACATCGGATCGAGCGGCCGCGCGCCGATGCGGTCGTAGAGATCGTCGAGCGAGCCGCCCGACCAGAAGCTCTCCTCGAAATGCTCGGCGTCTCGCCTGAGGCGCCGCAGCTTCATCAGCTTGTCGAAGATCACCGCCCACGACCAGAAAGAGGCCGCGAGCAGCAGGAACATGACGACCTTGACGATGAGGTCGGCTTGCAGGAACAGGCTGATGATCGAGAGATCGTGGGGGACTGCGCTCCCGGCGAGCGGGAGGGAGCTGACATCACCTTGCATGGGCCGTGACCATCTTTGTTGTTTCGTTCAGCGAAAGGAGCGCCGCGCGCAGCGCCGGCGGCAGGCGCTGCGGCCGGCCGCTCGGGCCGATCGCGGCAATGGCGAGATCGAGGCGCACCAGCGTCTGGCCGGCGCGGCATACTTCCTGCTCGAGATCGAGGGTGGCGGCGCCGAGCCCGGCCAGCCGGGTCGCGACGACAAGATCGTCGTCGAGCCGCGCCGGCAGCCGATAATCGACCGCGCAGCGACGCACGACGAAAAAGCGCCCGGTCTCGGCGCGCAGCCGCTCCTGCTCGACGCCGAGGCGCCGCAGCATCTCGCTGCGCGCCCGCTCGGCAAAGCGAAGGTAGTTGGCATAGTAGACGAGACCGGCCGCGTCCGTGTCCTCGTAGTAGACGCGGACAGGAAAGAGATGGGCGCTGCCCTCGACGACGCCCTCGCGCGGCAAGACCCGGCTCACGCTTCCTCCCCTTCCTCGCCGGCGAGGAGATCGAGCTGAGCGGCGCGTGTGCGCAGCGGCGTCACGCCCAGATACGCGTAGGCGAGATCGGTGAGGACGCGGCCGCGCGGCGTGCGCTGCACCAGGCCCTGCTGGATCAGGTAGGGCTCGATCACCTCCTCGATCACGTCGCGCTGATCGGCGAGCGCCGCGGCGATGGTCTCGGCGCCGACCGGGCCGCCGCCGTAATTCTCGGCGATGGCGTGGAGATAGCGGCGATCCATCGCGTCGAGCCCGCGCGCGTCGACCTCGAGCCGGCGCAGCGCCTCGTCGGCGGCGGCGAGGTCGATGCGCATGACGCCGGCGACGGCGGCGAAATCGCGGACGCGCCGCAGCAGGCGCGAGGCCACGCGCGGCGTGCCGCGCGAGCGCCGCGCAATCTCGGATGCCCCTTCGGGCGCAAGGTCGATCTCGAGCACGCGCGCGCCGCGAGCGACGATGCGTTGCAGCTCGTCCGGCTCGTAAAAGACGAGGCGCAGCGGAATACCGAAGCGCTCGCGCAGCGGCCTGGTGATGAGGCCGGAGCGCGTCGTCGCGCCGACCAGCGTGAAAGGCGGCAGGTCGATGCGCACCGAGCGCGCAGCCGGGCCTTCGCCGATGATGAGGTCGAGCTGGAAATCCTCCATCGCGGGATAGAGGATCTCCTCCACTGCCGGGGTCAGGCGATGGATCTCGTCGATGAACAGCACGTCGCGCGGCTGCAGGTTGGTGAGCAGCGCCGCGAGATCGCCGGCGCGCTGGATCACCGGCCCCGAGGTCGCGCGGAAGCCGACGCCCATCTCGCGCGCCACGATCTGGGCGAGCGTGGTCTTGCCGAGGCCGGGCGGACCGAACAGCAGCACATGGTCGAGCGGCTCGCCGCGTCCGCGCGCCGCGGCAACGAAGACGCGCAGATTGTCGCACACCTGCCTCTGGCCGACGAACTCGTCGAGGCTGAGCGGCCGGAGCGACGCCTCGATCGTGTCTTCCTCGTGCCGCTCCGGCGTCACCATGCGCGGCTCGCTCATCGCGACAGCTCCTGAAGGCCGGCGCGGATCAGCGCGTCGATTCGGGCCTCGGCGCCGAGGCGCTCAGCGGCGTGGCTGACGGCGCTGAAGGCGTCGCTGCGGGAATAGCCGAGATTGACCAGGGCCGAGACCGCATCGGCAGCGACACCCTGCGGCGCCGCGGCGGGCGCGCTCGCCGCCGCCGGGCCGAGGGCGATACCGCCTGCCTTGTCCTTGAGCTCGTTGACAATGCGCTGCGCCAGCTTCGGGCCGACGCCCTCGGCACGGGCGAGCGCGGCCTTGTCTTGCGCCAGGATGGCGGTGGCGAGCGCTTCCGGCGGCAGCACGCCGAGCACGGCGAGCGCCAGCTTGGCGCCGACGCCCTGCACGGTGGTGAGAAGGCGGAACCAGTCGCGCTCGGCCTCGTCGGCAAAGCCGTAGAGATGGATGTGATCCTCGCGCACATGCGTCTCGACCAGAAGGCGCAGCTTCTGGCCGCGCGGCGGCAGGCGCGCCAGCGTGCGCGCCGAGGCGAAGACGAGATAGCCGACGCCGTTGACGTCGAGAACGACGCTGTCGGCGGTCGCCTGCTCGACGATCCCGGCGAGCATGGCGATCATCGCGGCATCTCCGGCGCCAACGCGGGCGGCGGCCGCCAGGCGCGGAGCGTCTCGGCATGATGCGCGTGGCAGATGGCGACGGCGAGCGCGTCGGCGGCATCGGCCGATTCGAGCGCCGCACCGGGCAGCAGGCGGCGGACCATCAGCTCGACCTGCTGCTTCTCGGCATGGCCGACGCCGACAACCGACTTCTTGATGAGGTTGGCCGAGTACTCGAACACCGGAATGCCGCGCTCGGCCGGTGCGAGGAGCACCACGCCGCGCGCCACGCCAAGCTTCAGGGTCGAGGCCGGGTTCTTGTTGACGAAGGTCTCTTCGACGGCGGCCGCGTCGGGCGAATAGCGCTCGAGGATGTCGTTGAGCTGGCGGAAGAGCTCGACGAGGCGCAGCGCGAGCGCGGTGCCGTCGCGCGAATGGACGACGCCGTCGGCGATATGGCGCAGCCGGTTGCCCTCGGCTTCGATAACGCCCCATCCGGTGTGGCGGAGCCCCGGATCGAGTCCGATGAGGCGCATGGGCAAGGTCACGCCGCCGAGTTCAGGCGCTCAACCGCGCCATGACGTCGTCCGCCACCTCGAAATTGGCGTAGACGTTCTGCACGTCGTCGCTGTCCTCCAGGGTCTCAAGGAGCTTGAACAGCGACTCGGCGGCGGCGCCCTCGACCGGCGCGAGCGTCTTCGGCCGCCAGACGAGGCGCGCCGAACGCGCCGGCCCGAAGCGGCGCTCGAGCGCGTCGCGCAGCTCGTTGAGCGCTTCCGGCGGGGCGATGATCTGATGCTCCTCGGGCCCGCTCTCGACATTGTCGGCCCCAGCCTCGGCAGCGGCCTCGAACATCTCATCGGCGGACGCGACCGAGGCGGGATAGGTCACCTGGCCAAAGCGGTCGAAGAGAAAGCTCACGCTGTTGCTCTCGCCGAGATTGCCGCCGGCCTTGGTGAAGGCGGCGCGCACATCGCTAGCGGTGCGGTTGCGGTTGTCGGTGAGCGCCTCGACGATGATGGCGACGCCGCCGGGACCATAGCCTTCATAGCGCACTTCTTCGTAATTCTCGCCGTCATCGGCCCCGGCACCGCGCTTGATGGCGCGCTCGACGGTATCCTTCGGCATGTTGGCTTCCTTGGCGGCGACAATCGCGGCGCGCAGGCGCGGATTGGCGCTGGCGTCGGGCAAGCCGCTGCGGGCGGAGGTGGTGAGCTCGCGAATGATCTTGGTGAAAATCTTGGCGCGCTTTTTGTCCTGCGCGCCCTTGCGATACATGATGTTCTTGAACTGGGAATGGCCAGCCATGGCGAATCGCTAGTTCCTGAGATTTCTGCCGGGGACCATACCATATCATGTGAAATGACCAACCCCTGCTTCAGGGGCGATCAGCTGTTGCGAGCCTTCGCGTCTTAGCCCGTCAATATGGCAGCATTACGGCGTCAGAAACCGACGACTCGCCGCACGCCGTCGAGCGCGAAGGCCAGCATGAGGAGACCGGTCACGCCCTTGGCCACCACCTCCCAGGCGGCGCTCTGAAAGCGCAGGCGCAGCAGCACGACCGCTGCGCATAACAGCGCGACCCAGAGGTTGGTTCCGAGCAGCACCGCGCCGGCGATGACGAGCGCCGCGGCGGGGCCGCCCTCGAGCGTTCCGGGCCGGCCGATGACGGCGAGCCAGAAGGCGATGTTCCAAGGACTCGACAGGGCGAGACCCAACCCGAGGAGATAACCGCCGCGCGCGCCGTCGAAGCGACCGGCAACAGTCGGCACCCGGCCGGCCCGCCACGCGGCGACTCCCTGCCAGGCGCCGCGGAGGTAAACCGCAGCGAGCAGGAACAGCAGCGCCGTGCTGACGTAGCCGAGCGCCTGACGTGCGCCGAGACGGTCGATCAGCGCGCCCGCGCCGAGCACCACCGCGACCGCCCAGGCGGCATCGCCGGTGCAGGCGCCGAGGCCGACGCCATAAGCCGGCCAGAAGCCGCGCGCGAGACCGCGCCGGATGATCTCGGCATTGATCGGCCCTGGCGGCCAAGCGACCGACCAGCCCAGCAGGAAGCCATAGATGATGAGCGGCAGCAGCGCCGCGGCGGCAGGCATGTCGGCACCATGGCTAGCACATCGGCGCTCGCTTCCGCGAGACCATCGAGGAACGAGCCATGGCGGAGGCTTATGTCGAGCGGCCGGACGGGAGCCCTAGCCCCGGTCGCCCCTCCCGCCCCTGCGCCCGCCCACCTCGTCGTCATAGCCGGTGCGATGGCTGAAGAAGACGAGCGCCATCAGCCCGACACCCAGGCCGACCGTGCCGATCACGCCCAGGATCATCGCCACATAGCCGTTCGCGCCCATCTCGACCGGGCCGAGCGAACGCCACGTGTAGACGCCGACCGCGACCAGGGCGAGGATGATTGCAGCGCCAATGAACGCCAGGGTGCGCTGCGAGGTCGAGCTGCGCGGTGTTTCGCGACGCGGATCACTCACAAGAGGCACATCCTTTCGCTGCGAGCACGCCAGATGTGGGGTCCCGCGCCCGTCCATACAGCGGCAACGTTAGATTAATTTAACCAATTTGCCGCAGCATCCCTGCTGCGCCGCCGGCGGCGCGCAAGTCATGGCGGCAATGGACGACAAAGGCAAGCAAGCGGCGATTCGCCTGGGCGATCCGGTGCCGTGGTTCGAGGCCGGGACCGTCACGGGCGGCTCGGTGGCGCTGCATGTCGATGCCGGCCGCTGGGCGGTGCTGAGCTTTCTGGGCTCGCTCGCCGAGCAAGACGCCGCCGCGAACCTCGCCGCGCTGCTGCGCGAGGCGGCGCTCTTCGAAGAAGATCACATAGTCTTCTATGGCATCCTGGCGGCGCCGCCGACCGCCGACGCGCTGGCGCAGCTCGCCGCCATCAGCGGCCCTGCCATCGCCTTCATCGCCGATTACGACGGCAGCGTCGCCCGCCGCTATGGCGTGTGCGAGACGCCCCACAGCGTCATCCTCGATCCGCTGCAGCGCGCCATCGCCGCGATCGGCCGGGACCACCCCACCGGTCACGCCGAAGCCGTCGGCCGGGTGCTGCGCGGCCTGCCGCCGGTCGACGAGTCGGCGGGCGTGCCGCTCTGGGCGCCGGCGCTGGTCGTGCCGCGCGTTCTCGATTTCGAGCTCTGCGACTTCCTCATCCGCCTCTACGACGCCATGGGCGGCGAGGAATCGGGCTTCCTGCTCGACCGCGGCGGCAAGACGGCGACGGTGGTCGACCATCGCCTGAAGCGCCGCCGCGATCTGCTCATCGTCGATCCGGCGCTGCGCCGCACCATGCAGGACCAGATCAGGCGGCGACTGGTGCCCGCCATTGAGCAGTTCTTCGGCTTTTCGGCAACGCGCATGGATCGCTGCCTCGTCTCGTGCTACGACGCGACCGAGGGCGGCTACTTCTTCCGTCACCGCGACAACGTCAACGCCGGCGCCGAGCACCGGCGCTTTGCCGTGTCGATCAATCTCAACGGCGATTACGAAGGCTGCGACCTCATCTTCCCCGAATTCGGCCGGCGCCTCTATCGCGCTCCGGTCGGCGGCGCCGTCGTGTTCTCCTGCGCCATGCTGCACCAGGTGACGCCGGTCACCCGCGGCCGGCGCTTTGCCTTCGTGCCCTTCCTCTACGGCGAGACCGAAGCGGCACTGCGCGAGCGCAACAACGCGCGGCTGGCCGCAGGCGAGAAGCTCTACGTCGAGGGCTCGGACCGCCTCTTCCCGCTCGCCGCGGAATAGCCGCTTGGCGCTGAACCTCGCCCAGCTCGCGCGTTTCACGCCGGTCGCACTCGATCTTGCGGCGCCGGGGGGCACGGTCGATTGGGGCGACCTCAGCGGCCTGCGCTTTGCCGAGCCGTTCTTCGACGAGACGGTCGAGCGCTGGGCGGGGGGGCCCGCGCCCCTTCTCGTCCGCACCGATTTTGCGACGCTGGAGGCGCTCGACGCGGCGCCGTCGCTCGACCCTGCGGCGCTGATCTTCCACATGTCGCGCTGCGGCTCGACCTTGCTATCGCGGCTCCTGGCGCAGCTTCCGGACACGCTGGTCGTCGCCGAGCCGCAGCCGGTCAACACCCTCCTCGCCGATCCCGCAACGCTGACCGAGGACGAGGCGGCGCGCCGGCTGCGCCTTCTGGTGCGCGCGCTCGGCCGCCGCCGCTTCGGCGACGAGCGCCACTATGTGCTGAAGCTCTCGAGCTGGAACATCGCCCGACTCTCCCTCTTCCGCCGCGCCTTCCCGGCCGCGCGGCTGATCTGGGTGCAGCGCGCGCCGGAAGCGGTGATGGCCTCGATCCTCGCCGATCCGCCGGGCTGGTCGCAGCTACTGGGCCGCCCGGCGCTGGCCGAGCGCCTCTTCGCGCTTCCCGCCGCCGAGCTCGTCGGGCTCGATGCTGCCGGTTTCTGCGCACGCGCCCTCGCCGCGCTGCTCAGGGCGGCGGATGCGGCGAAGGAGCTGATGATCGTCGATTATCGCGAGCTGCCCGAAGCCGCCTGGACGCGGGTTGCGCCGGCGATCGGGCTCACGCCCGGCGCGGACGACATCGCGCGGCTGCGCGAGGAGGCGCAATACGACGCCAAGGCATCGGAGCGACGCCGCTTCAGCGCAAATCGCTCCCGCCGTCCGGCGCTGCCCGAGCCGCTCCAGGCTTTCGTCGCCGAGCGGCTCGAGCCGCTCTACCGCAGACTCGCCGCGCGTCGCGACGCCGCCTAGCCGCGCAGGGCGCGGCGCTTGCGCTCGAGAAACCGCCGCACCGCGGGATCGTGTTCGAGGCCGATTGCCCGCTCATAGGCTTCGTCGGCCGCGCCGCTCACCCCCGCGGCGGCGAGGAGGGCGGCGCGCGCCGCCCAATAAGGCTGATAATCGGCGAGGCGAAGATCGGCGGCGAGCACATCGAGGGCGGCAAGGCCGGCGGCGGCTCCTTCGGTCTCGGCGAGCGCGACGGCGCGGTTGACCGCCACCACCGGCGAGCCGGTCAGCGCTGAGAGCGCGTCATAGAGGCGGAGAATCGCCGTCCAGTCGCTGCGGCCGCCAGCACGGCGGACGGCATGCGCCGACTGCACCGCCGCTTCGAGCTGAAAGCGGCCGACGGCGCCGAGCGCGCCGGCGCGAAAGAGCAACGTTTCCGCTTCGGCGATCAGCCCCTTGTCCCATTGCGCCGGATCCTGCTCGGCGAGCGGCACATATTCGCCATCCGCCGTGCGCCGCGCCGTGCGCCGCGCTTCGGCATGCAGCATCAGCGCCAGCAAGCCCAGCGCCTCGGGCTCGTCCGGCAACAGCGAGGCGACGAGACGGCCGAGCCAGATCGCCTCCTCGGCGAGATCGCGGCGGCGGATTTCGCTGCCGGCCGGATCGCTCCAGCCTTCGGCGAAGGCGGCGTAGATGGCATCGAGCACCGATTGGAGGCGCTCGCCGAGCTCCGCGCGCTCGGGCACGCGGAAAGGAATCCCCGCCTGGCGGATCTTGCTCTTGGCACGGGCGAGACGCTGCCCCATGGCGGCGGGCGAGACGAGAAAGGCCGAGGCGATGGTCGCGGCGTCGAGCCCAAGGATCGCCTGCAGCATCAGCGGCGCATGGATGCCGGCATCGAGCGCCGGATGGGCGCAGGCGAACATCAGGGCGAGACGATTGTCCGGGATTACGGCCTCGCCCGAGGCGGCCGCCGCCAGCTCTTCCGCGACGAGGCGGAGATGATCGGCAGCGCCTTCGGCGCTCTGCCGCCGGCGTGCCTGATCGATGAACTTGCGTCGCGCCACGGCGGCCAGCCAGGCTTCGGGACTGCGCGGGATGCCGCGATGCGGCCAATCGGCGAGGGCCGCCGCCACCGCTTCCGCGACCGCATCCTCGGCGCCCGCGACATCCCGCGTCCGTGCCGCGAGGAAAGCAACGAGCTTGCCGTAGCTTGCCCGCACCGCCGTCTCGACGGCGGCGCGGGCCGGCTCCTCGGCCACTCGCGCCATCGCGCGCTACATGGCCCAGACGGGTCGCACCTCGACGACGCCATAGGTCGCCCCGGGACAGCGGGTGGCCCAGGTCAGCGCGGCGTCGAGATCGGGCACATCGATCATGTAGAACCCGGCGAGCTGCTCCTTCGTCTCCGCGTAGGGTCCGTTCAGCACCTTGGCCTTGCCGTCAGCCTGTCTCACCGTCGTTGCCGCGGTGGATCGTTGCAGGCGCTCGCCGGCGACGAGCACGCCGGACTGCGTCAGCGCCCGGGTGTAGGCGGTGTAGGCGCCCACGAGCTCCTCGACCTGCGCCTTGCTTGCGCTCTCGAACGCCGTCTCGTGCGAATAGATCAGCAGCATATATTTCATGCGTCACCCCACTTGCTGGTCAGCCGGGACCGCGTGTCCCGCTGGATCGATGACGCGCGAAGCGGCGCGATTTTGACAAGCCTTGCGAGATTTCCGCCGCGGCGCCGCTCAGGGCGCGGCCGAGGCCAGCGCCGGCGCCGGCCAGTGCGGCTCGAGACGGCCGCCGAGACGCAGCGGCGCGATGCGGCGGGCAAGGCCGGTCGCATCCTCGGTCTCGACCAAGGCGGCGCAGAGCGTCCCCGCCCCTTCCGCCACCTGCAGCCGCTCGCCCGGCATCTTGCGCACGAAGCGCTTCACTGCCGCCTCCTTCTGCATGCCGATGACGCTGTCATAGTCGCCGCACATGCCGGCATCGGTCATATAGGCGGTGCCGCCCGGCAGGATCTGGTAGTCGGCGGTGGGGACGTGGCTGTGCGTGCCGATCACCGCCGAGACTCGGCCATCGCAGAAATGCCCCATCGACATCTTCTCGGACGTGGCTTCGCCATGGAAGTCGACGAGGATGGCATCGACCGACCCCAGCGGATGCTCGGCGAGGAGGCGCCCGATGCCGGTGAAGGGATCGTCGATCGCATCCATGAAGAGCCGCGCCATGGCGTTGACCACCAACAGCGTGCGGCCGTCGGGAAGCGCCAGCACGGCATGGCCGCGGCCGGGCGTCCCCGGCGGGAAGTTGATCGGGCGCAGCAGCCGGGGATCGCCGCCGATGTAGGGAATGATCTCGCGCCGGTCCCAGACATGGTTGCCGGTGGTGATGACATCGACGCCGGCGGCATAAAGCTCGGCGCAGATCGTGTCGGTAATGCCGAAGCCGTGCGCGGCGTTCTCGCCATTGGCGATGACGAAATCGAGCGCCAGCTCCTGCCGGAGCCGCGGCATGTGGGTGACCACCACCTCGCGACCCGCACGCCCGACGATGTCGCCGCAGAGCAGAAACCTCATGCGCGCTTCATTCCTTCCGGGGAAAGGGCGCCTGCCAGCGCCGGGTCATGTCGCGCCTCGGAGAAAGCGGGTGAGGATGGAGCCGCCTCGGCCGTCGGTATGGCTTAACCCTCGTGGCCCGCTTACGCAGGTGGGAACCATATACCGAAACCAGGGCTTCGGCAGGGACAGCCCCCTAGAGGTAGATATCGGCCCCGGGGTTCGTGCGACCTAACGCACCGCGCAGCCCCATCCTCGCGGCTAAATGTGGGACGTTTCGAGCCGCGCCGCAATCGCCTCGATGCGCTCGGCCAGGCTGTCGACGCCGGCCGCGAGCTTCTCGTCGTCGAGCGCGCCGCCATTCCTCGCCGCGTCGGCGCCCTTCCCGGCCTGCGCATCCGCCAGCTCGTCGGCGAGGACCAGGGCCGCCAGCACCAGGAGACGCGCCTCGCCGATCTGGCCGAGGCTGCGGGCGAACCCGCTCACCTTGCTGTCGACATAGCGCGCCAGCTCGCCGATGCGCTGCTCCTCGCCTTCGTTGCAGGCGACGGGATAGCCGCGGCCGTTGATGGTGGCGACGACTTGCGCCATCAGCCCTCCAGCGCGCGATCGATGCGCAAAATGGCCGCGTCGAGCCGCGCGGCGACGGTGTCGGTCGTCTCCATCAGCGCCGCATAGTCGGCCTCGATCTCGCTGCTCGCGCCGTTCTGCGCACCGCCCTGCTCGCCGATGCGATCCGACGCCCGCTCGAGCCGTTCGATGGCCCGCTCCAGGTGCTTTAAGGCTTCATCCAGGCTGGCCATCACCTTCCGGCCCCCGCGCAAAGCGGACACCTTACGCGCGTCGGGAACGCCGCGTCAATCGTCGCGCCGCGTCGATTTTGCCGCGGCGAACCGCGCCTTCGCCGCTGCAACTGTGGAGTTTGTTGCCTATACTTCGCGCGTGCGGCAGGACGTTGGAGCTCCGAAATGAACGCCGGTCCCGCGCGCTGGCGGCCCGAACGGCTGCCGCGGGAGGTGCGGCGCATGGCGGAAGCGGCGGCGGCGGAAGCGGGCCTGCCGCTGCAAGAGTGGCTCGGCCGCGTCATTCGCGCCGCCAGTGCCCTCG
>DASQSR010000543.1:0-6262 GCA_035642295.1 Allostellaceae bacterium
GGGCGCGGGCTCTTGCGGTGGCGCGGGCGGCGCTGCTGCCGGCTCGAGCGGCGCCACGCCGCGCATGGCTGCCTGCCAGAGCGCGCGCTCCTCGCGGCTAGGATGTCGCCTCGTCATCGACGAGCACGATGTGCAGCCGGCGCGGTCCGTGGGCGCCGAGTTCGAGGCGCTGTTCGATGTCGCCGGTGCGCGACGGCCCGGTGATGAAGTTGACGGTGCGCGGCATCGCACTCTGACGCAGCCGCGTCCAGCCGTCCTCGTAGCTCGCCACCACCTGGCTCCCGCGCAGCACGACGATATGCGTGTCCGGCAGGAAGTTGTTGCGCGTCGGGCTCTGCGGACCCGAGGTAAGCATCAGCGTGCCGGTCTCGGCGATGCCGGCCAAGCAGGCGGTGACGCCGACCTGGTCGCCGTCCTCGGCGCGGCCGCGCCGGATCCCGAGCATCGGCCGCTCGTGCCAGGGGATATCGTCGAGCGCCGGGTCTGGCGTCATCACCAGGCGCGACGGGAGGTTGCGCTGCGAGAGATAGTCGGCGACCGCGCCCGGCACGTCGGCGACGCGCGCGACGCGGGCGGTGGTGGTCTGCACCTCTTCGGCCAGCTGCAGGAAGAGATCGATCTGCGCCCCATGCGACAGCGCGGTGGCGCGCGCCGGAACGAGGTTGGGCGGATGCTGGGCGATGCGGTGCTCGAGCCCGGCGCGCTGCCCGGCCTCAAGCGGCCCGCGCTTCAAGGCGCGGCGGATCGAGCCGAGGATCTGCTCGCGCGCGCCGCTCATGCGGCGTCTCCGCGCCGGCGACGCTCGGCCCAGAGGCTCATGAAGCTGCGGCCTTCGGGCGCCGGCATGTCGCGGCCCGCCGTCCAGCCTTGCGCCAGAGGCAGCGAGCGGAAGCGGCCGCGCGCTCCGCCGACCCAGCCGAGAAGGCGCGCGGCGAGCCCGCTGGCGATGCGGTAGAGCGGCGGCCGTGCGGCGAAGAAGGCCCAGAACGCCAGCCCGTAGCGATAAGCCCTGGGCGAGAGCTGGCGCTCGAACTCGTGCTCGCGCCAGTGCCGCATCATCTTCGGCAGCGGAATCTGCATCGGGCAGACGCTCTCGCACCGGCCGCAGAAGGTCGAGGCGTTGGGGAGATGGCCGGCCTCGTCGACGCCCACCAAGGTCGGGGTCAGCACCGCGCCCATCGGCCCCGGATAGACCCAGCCATAGGCGTGCCCGCCGACCGTGGCATAGACCGGGCAATGGTTCATGCAGGCGCCGCAGCGGATGCAGCGCAGCATGTCCTGGAACTCGGTGCCGAGCATGGCGCTGCGGCCATTGTCGAGGAAGACGACGTGAAATTCCTCGGGCCCGTCGGTGTCCTCGGGTCGGCGCGGCCCGGTCGAGACGGTGGTGTAGGTCGAGAATTCCTGTCCTGTCGCGGAGCGCGCGAGGAGGCGCAGGATGGTCGCGAGATCCTCGAGCGTCGGCACCAGCTTCTCGAGGCTCGCCAGCACGATATGCGCCTTGGGCAGCGTCTGCGTCAGATCGCCGTTGCCTTCGTTGGTGACGATCACCGTCGAGCCGGTTTCGGCGACGCAGAAATTGGCGCCGGTGATGCCGACATCGGCGGCGAGGAATTTCTGCCGCAGCACGGTGCGCGCTTCGGCGACGAGCGTCGGCGCCTCTTCGAGCACGCGCGCCGGGTCCAGCTCCTTGTGCGTCGCGCGGAAGCTCGCCGCGATCTGCTCCTTCACCAGGTGAATCGCCGGCGCGATGATGTGGCTGGGACGCTCCTTGCGGATCTGGATGATGTATTCGCCGAGATCGGTCTCGACCGGGGTTATGCCGTTCTGCTCGAGAAAGTCGTTGAGGGCGATCTCCTCGGCAATCATCGTCTTGCCCTTGGTCACCGTCTTGGCATCGAGACGGCGGCAGATCGCCAGCACCGTGTCGCACGCCTCCTGCGGCGTGCGGCACCAATGCACGGCGCCACCGCGCGCCGTGACCTGCTGCTCGAAGCGCTCGAGATAGAAGTCGAGATGGGCGAGCACATGATCCTTGATCGCCTTGGCTTCGTCGCGCAGCGCCTCGAACTCGGGCAGTCGCGCGATCGCGGCGGCGCGGCGGCCGGGAAAACCGCTGCGCATCATGCCCAGCGCCTTCTGCAGATTGGCGTCGGCCAGCGCTTCCCTCGCGTTGTCCTTGAAGGCGTGGCTCGTCGGCTGCATCAGCGCGGCTCCCTCCGCCCGGCGCCGATGGGCGGCGTCGCCGCGGCGGTTCCGGCGAGCACCTCCGCGACGTGGCGGACGCGCACCGGCTTGCCGAGCCGCGTCAGCTTGCCCGCCATGTTGAGCAGGCACCCCATGTCGCCGGCGAGCAGCGTGTCGGCGCCGGTGGCGACGATGTCGGCCGCCTTGTCGGCGACCATCCGGTCGGAAATCTCGGGATACTTGATGCAGAAGGTGCCGCCGAAGCCGCAGCAGATTTCGGCGCCGGGCAGCTCTTTCAGAGACAGGCCGGCGACGCTGGCGAGCAACTTGCGCGGCTGTGCCTTGACCCCGAGCTCGCGCAGGCCGGAGCAGGAATCGTGATATGTGGCGACGCCGTCATAGCGGGCGTCGACGCGTTCCAGCTTCAGCACGTCGGTGAGGAAGGAGACGAGCTCGTAGGTGCGTTTGGCGAGATGCTGCGCCCGCTGATAGACGGCCGGCTCTTCGGCGAAAAGCGCGGGATAGTGATGCTTGATCATGCCGCCGCAGGAGCCGGAGGGGACGACGACATAGTCGAAGCCGTCAAACGCCTCGATCACCCGGCGCGCGATCGCCCTCGTGTCGGCCCGGTCCCCCGAGTTGTAGGCGGGCTGTCCGCAACAGGTCTGGGCCGGCGGGACCTCCACGGTGCACCCGGCGTCCTCGAGCAGCTTCACCGCGGCGAAGCCGACGCTGGGGCGGAAGAGGTCGACGAGGCAAGTGACGAAAAGACCGACGCGGATCGGCACTGCGGTCATTACCTACGGCCTCCCTCGGCGGGCGTGCACGCAGCGTGCCGCGGCCCGCCCCTCGCGTTCGCACTGAAGGCAGCATGGTAAGACGTAGTGCGGAATGCAAGAAGCGCCGGGCGGTTCAGCCGCCCGGCGGCATCGTCACTGCGGCGGCGGTGGCGGCGGCGGGTATCCCGGAGGAGGACCAGGCGGGCCAGGCGGCGGCGGGGGCGGCGGGTATCCCGGAGGAGGACCAGGCGGTCCCGTCACCACGGCCGGCGTCTGGACATAGCCCGGCACCTGGTTGCCATGGGCGTACATGCATTGCGAGTAGGCGTTGTCGTAGAGCTGCTGCGCCGTATAGCTGCCGCGCTGCGCCTGGCCCGAGCCGATCGCCGTCCCGCCCAGCGCGCCGGCGCCGGCGCCGATCGCGGCGCCGCGGCCGCCGCCGATCGCGGCGCCCAGCCCGGCACCGAGCACGGTGCCGAGCACCGCCGTGCCGATCTGCGCGTTGTTGGAGGCTTCGGCGACGCCGGCGCTGTGCTGCTGCGCGAAGTTGCGGCAGACCGCATCATCCTCCTGGAAGACGGCGAACGGCTTGTTCGGCCCCGGCATCACCGCGACGCGCGGTCCCATCGGCGCTTGGGCGCAACCGGACAGAAGCGCCAGCGTCGTGACCGCGGCGATGGTCGCTTGGGCATGCTTCACGATGTGCTCTCCTCACTATCTCGCGGGCTGGGCAGGAACCTCGCGCCAGCCGGTGTTGCAGGTATTGACGTAGGGGTAGTACCCCTGGGGGTTGTCGCAGTAGTACCAGGTCTGCGACGATTGCTGGATATAGGCGGGCGCGGCCGGGGCAACGATCACCGGCGGCGGCGAATAGACGACCGGCGGCGGCGCGTAAACCACCGGCGGGGGATAGGGGTAGTAATAGGGCCCCGGCGCATAGAGCGGTACGCCGATACCGACCCCGACGACGACGCGGGCCGACGCCGGCGCCGCGCCGAGCGTGGCCAGGACGAGGCCGGCCGATGCCAGGGCAGCTATTGCGGCAAATCGCTTCACCACCATTTTGTCCTCCTCTACTCCCCTCTGACCATTATACGGCTGAAACGCCGCCCTTCTCCCCGTCGGGAGGCCCGGCCCCTGCCGCCGCGCCGGCCTGCGGCGCATGCCACCGGGGCTCATGCGGGCGCCAGCTTATCACGACTGCCGCGCCGGCGGCGGGTCGAGATCGACGGCGCCGCAGACCGTATTCGCCAAGACAACGGACGAACCGATACCCTATTTCCGCGGGACCCGGCCACGTCAATTGGTGCACATTTTCGCCGTGGCCCGGCGATCGCGCGCGGGCCAGGGAGGCGGCGGGCATGCTCACGTTCTATTTCGCCCCGGGCGCCAGTTCGATGGCGGTTCACATCGCGCTTCACGAGACCGGCGCCGACTTCGCGGCACGGCCGCTCTCCTTCGCCAGGCGGGAGCAGCGCGCGGCGGAATACCTTGGCCTCAATCCCGAGGGGAAGGTGCCGACCTTGGTGATCGACGGGCGGCCTCTGACCGAGGTCGCGGCAATTCTCTACTACCTCGCGCGGCGCTTTCCGGCGGCCGGGCTGCTGCCGGAGAACGATCCCGAGGGCGAGGCTCAGGCGATCTCGTGGATGTCGTTCATCGCCGCCACGCTTCATCCCGCGCGCCGGCGCGGCCTCGAGCATGCAAGCACGGTCTATGCCGTGGCCGACCGGCGATTGGGCGACCGGGATTGGGCGATCGGCCGCTATTCGATTGCCGACATCCACCTGTTTCGTTTGTTCTGGCGCTTCGAGCGGTCGCTGAAGCCGCCGCCCGACCGCTTTCCCAGCCTCTCGGCGCATTTGCGGCGGATGCTGGCGCGCCCGGCCGTGCAGCGCACCTTGGCGATCGAAGGCGCGATCGGCTACGAGCTGCCGGCCTGATCCCGGACAGGCTCCTGAGGTTCTAAGATGTCGGCGTCAGGCTTTTCGGCAGCAGCAGGTAGTAGCGGCCGCGCGCCTTCATCGGCCCGGCGCGCGCTTCCGCCGCAGCGCCGGTGCCCCAGAAGACGTCGCCGCGCACCGGTCCGTTGATGGCGCCGCCGGTGTCCTGCGCCACCATCAGCCGCCGCAGCCCGTCGCCGGCATCGAGGAAGATCGGCACGCCCAACGGCACGAAGCGGCGGTCGACCGCGAGGCTGCGCCCGGGGGTGAGCACGACGCCCTCGCTGCCGAGCGGGCCGTCGCCCTGGATCTCGCGAAAGAACACATAGGAGGGGTTCGCGTCCATCAGGGCGCCGCCCTCCGACGGATGCGCCGCGATCCAGGCACGGATCGTCTGCAGCGAAACCTCGCCCTTGGTCAGGGCGCCGCGCTCGACGAGGACACGGCCGATCGGCACATAAGGCCAGCCATTCTGCCCGTCATAGCCGACGCGCACGGTACTGCCGTCGCGCAGCACGATGAGGCCCGAGCCCTGGATCTCGAGGAAGAAAGCATCGACGGGATCGGCAACCCACAGCAGTGGCAGGTGATAGCGGTCGAGCGCGCCGCGCTCGATTGCGACGCGGTTGGCGTAGGGCTCAAGCCGGCCGTCGGTGACGCGCCCGGCGATGCGCTGGCCGCGCCAGGCGGGCCGGAAGAGGCCGAGATCGACCATGACGAGATCGGGTGGGCGCCGCAGCAGCGGCGTGGTGAAGCCGGGCCCCGGATGGCGCGCGCCGTGGAGCAGCGGCTCGTAATAGCCGGTGAAAAGCCCCTCTGTCGCGCCGTTGTTGCTCGCCTCCCAGGGTTGGAACCAGGTTTCGAAATACTGCCGCGCGGCGGCGGCGGCGCCGGCCGGCGGCAGCGCCGCGCAGGCCGCCTGCCATTGCGCCACGGTGCCGGCAATGCCCAGCGAGGCGGTCGGTGGTTCCTTGGCGAGCACGGCGCAGGAGCGGCCGAAAGCGGCGAGCGCCGCGGCGCTGTCGTCCTCGTTCCAGCCGGGGAGCGCATCGAAGCTGGTCGGCGACAGGATCAGATGATCGGGCGCCGGCGGGAGCGGCGCGCAGGCGAAGAGCGCCAGCAGCAACGCCAGCGCCGCGGCGCGCTCACGCGCTATGCGTCGCAACCAGCGTCCAGTTGGGGTCGCGGGAGCGGACCTGCCGGGCGAACGTCCAGAGATCGGTTTTCTCGTCGACGTGTTCGGGGGTGCCGTCGACCACCGAGCCGTCGGCCGCGCGGGTGACGTTGGTCTGATCGGAGACGAAGCGCACGGTGACATGGGCGATGCCGTCGTCAACGCCGGCCTCGACCGTT
>DASQSR010000544.1:0-6774 GCA_035642295.1 Allostellaceae bacterium
CGCCGAGGCCGCGAGCCGCGCCGCCTCGGCGCCGGCGAGGTGGACCCACAGCAGCAGGAAAGCGGCGGCGGCGAGCGCGATCACGGCTTGCGTCAGGCGCCGCTGCGGCAGGAAAGGGCCGAGCGCGAGCAGCGCCGCGGGAACGAGCACGCCGCGCCCGCTTGCGGCGAGCGCCGCCGGCAGGCCCACCGGCGCGCCCGAGACCAGCCGGTTGGCGGCGAGCTCGAGAAAACCCAAGCTCGGCGCCGCCGCGAGGGCGATCAGGAGGAGCGCCAGGAGGACGCGGTTTTTCACCATCGCGGCGCTCAGTTGAGGAGGCGGCGCTGGGCGAGATAGTCCTTCGCCACCTGGCGCGCGGTTTCGCCGTCGACGGTGATCCGGGCGTTGAGCCGGCGGAGGCTCGCCTCGTCGAGCGAGCGGAACACTTGAGCGAGGCTGCCGGCGATCGCGGGGTAGCGCGCGAGAATCGGCGCGCGCACCACCGGCGCCGGCGCATAGACGACTTGCGCGTGCGCGGGATCGCCGAGCGCCACCAGATCGAGCACGGCGAGCGCACCATCGGTGCCATAGGCCATGGCGGCGTCGACGCCGGAGATCCGCGCGGCCGCGGCGCGCATGGTCACCGCGGTTTCGCCGCCGGCGAGGATGAGCAGCTGCGCGGGACTGAGGCGGAAATCATAGGCGCTCTGGAAAGCGGGCAGCGCCGCAGGGCTTTCGACGAACTCGGCCGAGGCCGCGAGCTTCACCGCGCCGCCGCGCCGTACCCAGCCGGCGAAATCCGCCATGGTGGCGAGGCCCTGACGGCGCGCCACATCTCGCGGCACGGCGATCACCCAGCGGTTGTCGGCCGGCGCGGGCGCGAGCCAGGCGAGGCCGTACCGCGCGCGGTCGAGCGCCTTGATCCGCTCATAGCCCGCCTCGGCATTCCGCCACACCGGATCGCCTTCGCTGCGGTAAAACACGGCGCCGTTGCCGGTATATTCGGGATAGATATCGATCTCGCCGGCGATGAGCGCGCTGCGCAGGATGTTGGTCGGCCCGAGTTGCAGCCGGTCGATCGTACCGATGCCGTCGGCTTCGAGCGTCAGCAGGATCATCGCTCCGAGCAGCGCGCTTTCGGCATCGAGCTTGGAGCCCACCCGCACCCGCTCCTGCGCCGGCGCGGCCGCCCCGGACACGGCGAGAGCGAGAACGCAGACGGCCAGCCGAGAGAGGATCGCTCTCCGGCGCGGATTCAAGCTATGACGCTCCGGTGCCGCGGGGGACCCAGGCGCGCGCCGTCAGATGGGCCGGCATCTCGGTAATGCCGTAGCCGGCGGCGGCCGGAATGCGCAGCGTCTTGCCCTCGGGACCTTCGACCACCTCGGGACACACGGTCACGATGGTGTCGGCGCGCGCGGCGGCAAGGGCTTCCGCGACGGTGCGGCTGCGGCCGAGCTTCATCAAATTCATCCGCGTCGCGAACACCAGCGTGACGCGCCGCGCCTCGGACTCGGCGATCGCCCGCTGCGGCGCGATCCAGAGCGTCTCGACCGCTTCGTGCCCGTCATGCGCCGCGATCTGATCGACCGGCGCCGGCGCCAGGAAGAAATGCGTGTCGAACCGTTTCGGCGGGCCGACCGGCGTGATCCAATGGGCGAACGGCACGAGCAGGTCGGTGGCGAGCTCGATCTCCCCGGTCGCCATGAGATCGTCGAGCTGCGCGCGGCGGCCGAGGCGCCGCTCGATCCCGGCCTCGATGGCGTTGAGCTCAGGCGCGGCGAGCAGCCGCTCCTCGCCGGCCGGCCGCGCCAGCAGCAGATGCGCCTCTTCGAAGGTCTCGCGCACCGCGGCGGCGCGGAAGCCCATCGCGCGCTCGCCGACACCCGCCGGGATGCGGCACCGCGCGAGGGTTGCGGCCTCGGCGTCGGCGGGCTCGACGCGGCCGCCCGGGAACACCAGCGCGCCCGAGGCGAAATCGGCGGCGACGTTGCGCGTCACCATCAGCACCTCGAGCCCGTCGTTGCCGTCGCGCAGCAGCAGAACCGTCGCTGCCGGCCGCGGCTCGATCGGCGCGGCGTCGTTGGTCATGGCCTTCTCCTCTTCGGCGACCATAGTGCGACGGGCCAAGCGATGCCAGCCCGCCCACCGTTGCCCTTACTTGCCCTTATAGGAGATCCGCCACACCGTGCCGTGCGCGTCCTCGCTCACCAGCAGCGAGCCGTCCGCCGCCACCGCGACGCCGACGGGCCGCCCCCAGACATCGCCATGCGCGGTGACGAAGCCGGTGAGAAAATCCTGGTATTCGCCGGTCGGGACGCCCGCCTGCAGCCGCACCCGCACCACCTTGTAGCCGGTGCGCAGCGACCGGTTCCACGAGCCATGCAGCGCCACGAAGATGTCGTTGCGGTAGGACGCCGGGAACTGGCTTCCGGTGTAGACGGCGAGCTGCAACGGCGCCGAATGCGGCTGGATCAGCACGTCCGGCACGAGGACGCGGCCGGCCAGCTCGGGATGCTCGCCTTTGTGGCGCGGATCCCAGTGATCGCCGATGTAATACCAGGGCCAGCCATAGAAGCCACCGTCGCGCACCCGCGTCACGTAATCGGGCGGCAGGTTATCGCCCAGACCGTCCCGCTCGTTCACCGCCGCCCAGAGATCGCCGGTGACGGGATCGATCGCCAGCCCCACCGGGTTGCGGATGCCGTCGGCGAAGATGCGCCGGCCGCCGCCACCAGTGTCGAATTCGAGAATGTCGGCGCGCATTCCCTCTTCGGTGTCGCGGCCCTCTGCATCATTGGTCAGAGAGCCGACAGAGACGAAGAAATGGCGCCCGTCCGGCGCGAAGACGATGTCGCGCGTCCGGTGACCGCCGCCGTCAGGGATGCGGGTCACGATCTCGGGCTCGCCCTCCGCCGTGGTATCGCCATTGCGGTAGGGATAGCGCAGCACGGCGCCGAGCGTCCCGACATAGAGAAACTGCGGCGTGGCACCGGCGGGATAGAAGGCGAGACCGAAGGGCTCGTCGAGCCCGGTCGCATAGGTGCTGACGCTCGCCCGCTTGCCGGGGCCGTTGTCGTGCAGCACGACGATCCTGCCCTCGCGCTCCTCGGTCAGAAACGTGTCACCGTTGGGCGCCGTGCGCAGCAGCCGCGCGCCCGGCAGCCCGTCGGCGAACAGCTCGACGGTGAAGCCGGGCGGCGCCTTCGGCACGGCCTCGCCGGGGCGGTCGACGATATGCGGCGCATTCGCCGCGCTCACCGTCGCGAAGGGCGGCGGCAGATCGGCCGGCGTGATATGGCGCGTGACACTAGGCGCATCCCGGGTCCAGTCGCCAAAGGCGGCGCGGCCGGTGAGGACGGTGTCGGCCTCCGCGGGCAGGGCGAGCACGCACATCGCCGCGATGGCGGCGAGACGCAAAACCGACGTCGCGCGCCCGTCATAAGCCCAAAAATTGAGCAACCGCATGATGCGACCTCGGCCCGGCTCTTCGTCGACGGATGTTAACGCCGGGACGGGGGCATGTCGCGCCGGCCCGCAGGAGCCGGGATTCACCTCCTGGCGGCGCGACGGCAATCGCTGCTCAAAATTGAAGATGAATCCCCGGTCGGTGCAACGTAATTAACCACGACGAGGTGCACCCGCCGGGCATCTCAAAATCCTCTGTCCAAAACCGTAAGTTTTCGAGCCTTTCAGGGACTTATGGTTAGCGCGTCTGTCACGAGTCTATTGTAAATCTACTGCCGGAGAGGTTGAATGGCGGGCGCATGAGGGCACCATTAGATGACGAACGAGCTCGTCACCGAAGGACTGGCGACTGAAGCCCGCCGCGGCCGGGCGGCTGCCGGGCTGCGCCGCGTCTTGATCGCGTTGCGGCTGAGGCGCCCCTCCTTCACCGACAAAGTCGACACCTATCGGCGGGGGACCGCCGAGGAACGGCGCGCGCGGCGGCAGGCGCTGCGCCAGACCGGCGATGTCGAACGCGCTCGCGCGCACTTCGTTCACGCGGCGCAGCGCCTTTCCGAGGGCGGTATCGATACCGCGGTCAAATTCTGGCCCATCGCGTACCGCACCGGGACCAATCGCAAGAATCGGAAATACGGCTTCGCCGAAATGCGCGGCGCTTTTCTGGTGCGGACGCGGAGCGCGTCGGGCGTCGAAACGACTGCCCTGCCCTTCACCATCACCGCCAAACCCGACACGATCACCATTCTCCCGAATGCCGCCGAACTCAACGCGAGCAGCCAACAGAATGCCATGACCAAGCTCTTTCTCGAGCTCAGCAACAGTCCGGGAGACGCGACCGACCGTGCCTTTTGCGAGCGTCTCGAGGACGCCCTCGCGCGGGCCGTCGCCAGCGGTCGGCTGATCGCCTGAATCCCGCCGCACGGTCGCCCCGCTAAAGTTCGATTTCGAGCCCGTCCTGCGCGACTTGCCAGCCGGCCGCCTCGACCGCCAGGCGCTCGGGCGCGGTCGGGCAGAGGATCGGGTTGGTGTTGTTGATGTGAATGAAGAATTTGCGTCCGATGCCGAGCGGCGCCAAGGCGGCAATGGTGCCATCGGGGCCGGAAATGCTGAGATGCCCCATGCGGCGCCCGGTCTTGGCGCCGAGCCCGGCGCGGATCAACTCGTCGTCGCGCCACAAGGTGCCGTCGAAGAACACAAGCGGCGCGCCGCGCAGCCGGCCCGCCAGCGTGTCATCGAGCGCGGCACAGCCCGGAATATAAAAGAAGCGCTTGCCGCTCTGAGGGGCCGAGACCAAGAGACCGATGGTGTTCTCCGAGCGCTCGGCGAGCTGCCGCTCGATGGCGCCGTCTTCGAGATAGAGCGCCACCTTTCCCGGTACGCTGAACGCCTCGAGACTGAGCCCGAGCGGCGTTCCATCCTGCGCCGCAAGCGCCAGCGGCGCGTCCAGCGGCAGCGCCCGCCGCGCCACCCAGGCGCGCCCGAGCACGTTGAAGATGCTGTTGGCCTCGAGCACCGCGAGCACGCGCTCCGTCGCGTAGATCGCGAGCGGCCAGCTCTCGCGCAAGGTGAGGAGCCCCGCCACGGCATCGACATCGCCATTGGTCAGCACGACGGCGGCGATCGGGCTGTCGCGGCCCGGGCGGCGCGGCTGCAGCGCCGGCGTCGCCAGCACCTGCGCGCGCAGATCAGGCGATGCGTTGAGCAGAACCCAGCGCTCGCCATCGGCGCTGACCGCGAGCGCGGCCTGGGTCTGTGCCGGAGCCTGTCCCGTCCAGCCCGCGCGGCAGGTCGCGCAGTTGCAGTTCCATTGCGGAAAGCCGCCGCCGGCGGCCGCGCCGAGCACGATGAGCCGCATCCCGCCTCGCCCGTTCAGCCGGCCGGCGCCGCCGCCGGGCGGCGCTGGAAGGCGCGCTGCGGATCATAGCCCCAGGCGGCGACGAGAAAGAAGGCCAGCGCCGCTCCCAGCACCGCCGCCGCCGCGACCCAGTCGATCTCGCCGTAAAGGGCGAAGCGCACCAGCTCGACGCCGTAGGTGAAGGGATTGCAGCGGGCGATGAGGTCGAGCCAGTCGGCGCCGCTCTCGCGCAGCCGCCACAGCGGGTAGAGGGCCGTCGACAGGAAGAACATGGGGAAGATGACGAAATTCATCGTGCCGGCAAAATTCTCCAGCTGGCGGATGCGAACCGAGAGCGCGAGACCGAGCGCCCCGAGCATGATCCCGGCGGCGACCAGCGCGGGCAGCACAGAAAGAAAGCCCGACAGCGGCAGATCGACGCCGACGAGGCGGGCGACGATCAGGAAGGCATAGGCCTGCAGCACCGAGAGCACGACGCCCGACAGCAGCTTGCACAGCAGCAGATACCAGCGCGGCAAGGGCGCGGTGAGCAGCAGCCGCATCATTCCCATCTCGCGGTCATAGACCATGGAGAGCGAGGACTGCATGCCGTTGAACAGCAGCACCATGCCGACGAGGCCGGGGATGATGTAGACCTGATAGGTGACATAGGTCTCGTAAGGCGGCGTGATCGAGATGCCGAGCACGTTCTGGAAGCCCGCGGCGAAGACGAAGAGCCACAGCGCCGGTCGCACCAGCGCCGAGAGCAGGCGCCCGGTCTGGTTGGCGAACCGCACCAGCTCGCGGCGGGCGACGGCGTCAAAGGCTTGCAGCGCGTGGCGAGGTTTCATGGGCGCCTCTCAGAAATGACAGGCCGTTTCCGGCTGATCATAGCCCAGCGTGTCGAGCACGTCGGTGGCATGGAGAAACCCCGGCAGCGGCGCCTCCGCCACCACCGCATCGGCCGTCGCCAGCAGGATCGGCTGGCGCAGCTGATGGTCCCAGGCGCGGAAGCTGAGCGGCGGGCCCTTGGCGCCGTCGAGCGACAGCTTCGGGCCGAGGAGATAGGCATCGACACCCGCGGTATCGCCGGCACCGCTGCGCTCCACGGCTTCGCCGAGCGCGCGGACGGCGAGCCACGCCGACCAGTCCGCCGCTTCCATGTTCCGCCCTGCCGCATGCTCGAAGCGATGGCTCACCTGCGGTGCGCCATAGCGGTCCCAGGTCCAGCTCCAGGCGGTCGGCACCAGGCCCGTCGCACCGATCACCGGGCGCGGCCGGATGGTGTTGTAGGGCAGCGCGCGCGAGAACTCGCCCTCGTCATCGGCGACGAACACCACGTCGTAGGACGCATCGCCGGTGAGCAGCGCGACATTGTCCTTCTCGCGCTCGCGCGGATCGTTGCTGAGGAGGAAATCGCGCTTGGCGGCGATCTCCAAGCCGAAGCGCTTGGCCGAATGCTCGAAGGCGGCGGTCATCGCCTTGTCCTCGGC
>DASQSR010000545.1:0-8996 GCA_035642295.1 Allostellaceae bacterium
CGCGCCAAGGCACAAGGCGAGCGCCGCCGCCACGGCCAGCGCGCCGCGTAAGGGCGGGACGTGTGCAGATCTCATGGCGGCTCCATCGCGGCCAGCTGACGCAGATACATCCGACTATAAACGCTGTCGCGGCGCAGCAGCTCGGCGCTGGCGCCGTCCTCGATGATGCGGCCGCGCTCAAGCACGATGATGCGGTCGAACACGGCGAGCGTCGACAACCGGTGCGCGATCGCGATCACCGTCCGGCCCTTGAACAGCCGCACCAGCGCTTCCTGGATCGCGCGTTCGGACTCGCTGTCGAGGGCCGAGGTCGCCTCGTCCAGCAGGATGATCGGGGCATCGCGCAGAAACGCGCGCGCGATGGCAAGGCGCTGGCGTTCGCCGCCGGAGAGCGTGAGCCCGCGCTCGCCCACCACGGTGTCGAAGCCCTGCGGCAACCGGCGGATGAATTCCGTGCACCCTGCTGCTTCCGCCGCGCGATAGACCTCCTCGTCCGTCGCCTCCGGCCAGCTATAGCGGAGGTTCTCGAGCACCGACCGGTGAAAGAGCGAGATGTCCTGCTGCACCATCGCCAGCGCCTGCCTCAGACTGTGCTGCGTGATCATGGCGACGTTATGGCCGTCGATCAGCACCTGGCCGCGATCGGCGTCGTAGAAACGCTGCAGCAGCGCGAGAAGCGTCGATTTGCCGGCACCGCTGCGGCCAACCAGCCCCACCTTCTCGCCGCGCGCGATGCGCAAGGTGAAGTTGTGCAACACTCTGCGCCGATTGGGATAGCTGAACGAGACGTCCTCGAAAGCGACGGCGCCGCGCGGGCTGAGCAGCGGCACCGCTTCGGGCGCATCCTGCATCTCGTGCGGCAACCCCAGCACCTGGATCGCCTCGGTGAGCTTGGCAAAATGCTGCGTCAGCTCGACCATCGCCATGGCGAAATCGCGCGAGGCATGGAGCACGGTGAAGCCCAGCGTCGTGGTCAGCACGACATCGCCGGTGGTGATGGTGCCGGCGCGCCAGAGCGACACCGACCAGACAAGCACGCCGGCGGTCACCAGGAAGACGGCAACGGCATGAAAGAGCCGCAGACGCTCCAGCGCCTGGAGGCTGGCGCGCTGCGCCGACATCTCATGCTCGATGTCGCGCGACAGCCGGTCGTGCTCGCGCCGCGCCGCGCCAAAGGCGCGCACCAGGCCGATATTGGCGACGACGTCGGTGAGATTGCCGGTGACCGCGGCGGCGCGCCCGGCGAATTTCCGGTGCAGATGCTGGCCGCGCGAGGCGAGCCAGGCGATGAAAACGCCGAGTGCGAGCACGACGACGAACAGTACCAGCGTCATCTGCCAGGCGATGACACCGAGCACCGCGATGCTGCTCAACACCGCCGCTCCCGGCGGAATCGTCGTCCAGGTCAGCGAGTTCTCGATGCTCCAGGCGGCATTGGCGGCGGTGGTGATGCGCGCGGCGAGCGCGCCGGGAAAACGGTCGGCGAAATAACGCGAACCGTGCCCCGACAGGTGGTTGAAGAGATCGAGCCGCAGATCGCCGCCGACGGCCACGAACGCATAGGTGGCGACGAACCCGGCCAGGCGCCACAGCAGATTGTCGCCGGCGACGAGGCCGAGCAGCATCGCCACCGCGCCCCACAACCTGACACCGTCGGGATGCGCGGATCCGAGCACATCGACCAGGTTCTTGACGCCGTATTGCGAGCCGATCGCGCAGCCGACGGCGCTCAGCACCGACAGCAGGACGACGAGATGGCTCAGCGGCCGGCGGCACGCATAGTGCAGCAGGAAGCGGGCGGCGCCGCGCGAGGCGTAGCGCGGCAGCCACATCGTTTCGCCCCTCGGCTTGCCCCAGCGCTCCGACATCAGCCTTGGCCCTCCCCTGGTAAACGCCCCGCCCCCCGCAAACACCGGGCACGATCCGGGGTCACGTCGTCAGCAGCACCTCGACATCGCCGGTGCGGCCAACGACATGCAGCGCCACTTCTTCGCCGCGCCGCTCCAGCAGCAGATCGACGGCGGCATCGCCCAGCCGCAGATTCGACAGCTTCAGCGTGTCGAGCCAACGCGGCAGCGTCGGGCGGAGCAGGCAAATCCGCCGCGTCGCCGGCTCGAACGAGATGCCGAGAAGGGCACCGAGCATGGCGAACACCGAGGCCGACGACCACGCCTGCGGCGCGCAGGCGACGGGATAGGCCGTGGGCCCGGTATGCGCACGGCGCGCGAAGCCGCAGACCAACTCCGGCAGGCGCTTCAGCTCGAGGAAGAGCGAGGCGTCGAACAGCCCGGTAAGCAGCCGGATCAGCGGCTGCCTCAGCCCGTAGCGGCCGAAGCCCATGGCGATGAGCGAATTGTCGTGCGGCCAGACGGAGCCGTTGTGATAGGACATCGGGTTGTAGCGCGCTTCGCCCTCGGCGAGGGTGCGGATACCCCAGCCGGAGAAGGACCGCGGCGCCATTAGCGTCTTGGCGATGCGCGCCGCGCGCTCCGGCGATGCGAGCTCGCCGAGCAGGACATGGCCGGCATTGGACGTAAGGACCCGGCAGGGGCGTTTGTCGCGATCGAGGGCGAGCGCATAGGTCTCCATCTCCTCCTGCCAGAACACCGCCTCGAAGCGCTCGCGCAGACCGCCGGCCGCGGCGCGGAGCGATGCGGCGCGCTCGCCCTCGCCCAGCGCCTCGGCGAGATCGGCAGCGCCGCGATAGGCGGCATAGGCGTAGGCCTGGACCTCGGCCAGCGCGATCGGCGCTTCCGCCAGCGCGCCATCGGCGTGCGAGACGGAATCATGGCTGTCCTTCCAGCCCTGATTGATGAGGCCGTTGACCGACTTGCGGTCGTATTCGAGAAAGCCGTCGCCGTCGAGATCGCCATACTCGGTCATCCAGCGCAACGCGCGTTCGATGTTGGGCCAGAGCGCCCGCACCAGGGCGAGATCGCCGGTCCGTGCGTAATAGGCGGCGGCAAGTACGATGAAGAGCGGCGTACTGTCGACGCCACCATAGTAAAGGCGGAACGGCACTTCGCCCAGCATCGCCATCTCGCCCTGACGCGTCTCGTGCAGGATCTTGCCGGGCTCGGCATCGCTTGAGGGATCGAGCGCCGTCGCCTGCCGCGCGGCCAAAAAGCGCAAGGTCCCCGCCGCCAGCTCCGGGTCGAGCCAGAGGCATTGCAGCGCGGTGATCAGCCCGTCGCGGCCGAAGGCCGTCGAGAACCACGGGATACCGGCATAGGGGTAGAGCCCTTCCGGCGTCTCGGTCACCAGCATGTCGAGATCGGCGCACGAGCGGTTGAGCAGGTCGTTGAAGCTCTCATTGCTGCTGTAGAGATGGCAGGCGCGGCGCTCGCGGTCGGCAACGCACCGCGCCGCCGTGGCGAGGACCGTCTCGCGCGATGCGCCGCTGTGCGGCTGCCCGCTCCGCTCGAAACGCGCCGCGATCTGAATCACCCGCGCGGCGCCGGCCGGAAGCTCGATATCCCAACCGGGCGCGTGCGCGTCGACGTCGTCGGGCGGGGGGTCGAACTCGAAGCGCGTCTGCCGCACGATGCGGTCGCGGCCGCAATAGCCGAGCACCACCGCGCCCGGCAGGCGCTGGTCGGGCAGGCGCTCGCCGCGAGCGCGGCGCCGCTTCCCGCGCAGCTCGAAGAGATCGACGAAATCCGCGTCGAAGTGAAGCCTCAGGCGAAAGGCGATCACGGCCCGATCGAAATTCCTCAGCTCCAGCCGCAGGAACAGGGCATCGGCGCCGAGCACGACGGTGCTGAGGATGTGGACGCTGTTGCGCCCGAAGCGCACCTTGCCGTCCTCGATCAGATCGGGGTTGGCAAGGTCGGCGGTGAGCAACGCATTGTCCGCGCTGACGGCGGAGGACAGCAGCAGCGGCCGCCGCGTGCCGTCGACGGTGAGCACGAGCTGCGAGATGTGGCGGGTGTCGGCGAAGAAGACGCCCTCCGCCGCGGGCGTCGTCGCCTGCGCGTCGCCGAAGGCGTCGAGCACGGCGAAGCAATCGCCATGCTTCAGCACGTGCAAGGGCTGGCCTCCCAGCCCCTCGATCGCCGGGATGTAGAAGGGTGACCGCCACTCGACCCCGGCGCTGTCGCGCCGCGCCGCCGCCTCCGTCATACCACCGCCTTCAGCGGCTGTTCGCGTGAAATGAGGCGTCGATAGACGGCGAGATAGTCCTCCGCCATGCGGCGCGCGGTGAAGCGCTCCTCGAAACAACGGCGCACGCGCGAGCGGTCGATGGAGTGCAGACGACCCAACGCCGCCACTGCTTCGTCCTCGTCGCCGACGATGAAACCAGTGACGCCCTCGGTCAGCACTTCCGGCACCGAGCCGTTGCGGAAGGCGACGACCGGCGTGCCGCAGGCCATGGCCTCGATCATGGCGAGGCCGAAGGGCTCGCGCCAGGCGATGGGGAAGAGCAGCGCCGACGCGTCGCCGAGGAACTTCGCCTTCACGTCGTCGCCGATTTCGCCGATGAAGTCGACATGGGGCTGATCGAGCAGCGGCTCGATCTGCTCGGCGAAATACTGCCGGTCGACCTTGTCCACCTTGGCGGCGATCTTCAGCCGCATGCCCGCCCGCGCGGCGATGCGGATCGCCGCATCGGGCGCCTTTTCCGGTGAGATGCGGCCGATGAAAGCGAGGTACCCGCCGGCGCCGAAGCCCGGCAGCAGCGACCGTTCGGGGATGCCATGGTGGATGGTGGTGACATAATTCGCCTGCGGCAGCGGCTCGCGCTGGGAATCGGAGATCGACACGACCGGCACGTCGGCGAAGAGGTCGTAGAGCGGCTGCAGCTCCGGCAGGTCGAGCCGTCCGTGCAGCGTCGCCAGGAAGGGGACGCCGCAGCGCTTCAGGATCGGATAGCCGATGTAGTCGACGTGGAGATGGATGATGTCGAACTCGTCCGCGCGCCGCGCCACCTGCTCGAGCATCACCATGTGAAGCGCGAGCGGATCGCGGAGCGTCTCGTCGAAGCGCAGGGCGCGGGGCCAGATCACCTCTCGCTTGGCCGTCGTGACGCTGTCGGCCGTGGTGAAGAGGGTCACCTCGTGGCCGAGCGAAACGAGCTCGTCTGTCAAATAAGAGACAATGCGCTCGGTACCTCCGTAGAGCTTGGGCGGGACCGCTTCGGCCAATGGAGCGACTTGTGCAATTTTCATCGTACTCCCGTTCGTTCGAGCCGGTGCGTGGGCAAAAAAGGGGCGTCCTCCCGCGGCGAGGGGGAAGTCCCCGGTATTGACACCAGAGGGCTAGGTGGCGTTCCCGGAAATCTTCACCGGGACGTGCTTGCGGCCACGTGCCACGGTGAAAAACGCGGCGGGACGATGAGCATTTCAACCACCGATCGCTGCGGCAAACCGAACAGGGACGCGACGGTTTTGCCGGACGCGACCGCGGCGCCGCTCATCCTTCGTCCGCGCGGGAGCGGCGGCCGCCGGCGTAAGGGCCGTGGAGCGAGGCTTCGTAGCGTGGCTCGACCGACGCCCGCGGATCGTATTCCGGGCTGGTGCGCACGGCCTCGCGCGTGAGATCGACGGCGACGCGCCGCTCGGCCCAGTCGATGTCGCGGATCCATTGCGGCGTCGCCAGCATTTTGCGCCCGGAGAGCCAGCCGCCGGTGTCGGCCACCAGCCAGCGCAGCGTCCAATGCGCCTCGTCGAAGAGGAGATCGTCAACCGCGCCGATCGACCCGTCCGTCGCGGCGATCTGATAGCCCTTGAAGTCTGCACACCGCCACAGCATGGCCGTCCCTTCCTTTCGCTTCTGCCAACGGAAGGGGCTGGTGGCGGTTCCGCAGCCGGGCGGTGTAGAATATGTCAATGGGCCTGCAGATCGAGCGCCAGCGCGAGATCATCGACCGGCGCGAGATCTCCGCCGCGCTCGATGCGCTTGCCGAGGACACGGCGGAGCCGCCCCGCGCCAAGGTCGCCGAGGTGCTGCGCGGGGCGATGCAGCACGGCCGCGGCGAGATCCGCCGGCGCTTCGAGGCCGGCGCCAGCGGCACCGAGGTGGTGCGCAGCCTCAGCTTCCTGATGGATCAGCTGATCCGCGCGCTCTACGATTTCCTCTTGGCGCATGTCTATCCGCTGGCCAATCCGACCGCGGGCGAGCACATGACGGTGGTGGCGGTGGGCGGCTATGGCCGCGGCGAGCTCGCGCCCTTCTCCGACATCGATCTGCTTTTCCTGTTGCCCTACAAGCCGACGCCGCACACCGAGCAGGTCGTCGAGTACATGCTCTATACGCTCTGGGATCTCGGCCTCAAGGTCGGGCAGTCGACGCGCTCGGTCGAGGAGACGCTGCGCCAGGCGGAGGCCGATCTCACCGTGCGCACCGCGGTGCTCGAAGCGCGCTATATCTGGGGCGACGAGAAGCTCTTTGCCGATCTGAAGCGGCGTTTCGAGAGCCAGATCATCCGGCGCAGCGCGGCCGAATTCGTCCAGGCGAAGCTCGCCGAGCGCGACGAGCGGCACCAGCGTCTGGGCGACAGCCGCTATGTCGTCGAGCCCAACGTCAAGGAGGGCAAGGGAGGCTTGCGCGACCTCCAGACCCTGTTCTGGATCGCCAAATACATCTACCGGGTCGATGACGTCGAGAAGCTGGTCGAGCAGGGCGTGCTCTCGGCCAAGGAAGCGCATCGCTTCGAGCGGGCACAGAACTTCCTGTGGACCGTGCGCTGCTACCTCCACTTCCTCAGCGAGCGCGCCGAGGACCGGCTCACCTTCGACCGGCAAAGCGAGGTCGGCCGCCGCATGCGCTACACCGACCATGTCGGCTCGCGCGGCGTCGAGCGCTTCATGAAGCACTATTTCCTGGTCGCCAAGGATGTCGGCGATCTCACCCGCATCTTCTGCGCCCAGCTCGAGATCGAGCAGGAGCGCCGGCCGCGCTTCACCTGGAAGCCCTGGGGCCTGCGCAAGCGGGCGCTCGCCGGGTTCGCCGTCGATGCCGGGCGGCTCGACGTGGCGAAGGAGAGCGCCTTCCGCGACGATCCCGTCAACCTGCTGCGCCTCTTCCATGTCGCGCAGGAGCACGGGCTCGACATTCACCCGCGCGCGCTGCGCCTCATCACCCGCTCGCTTGGCCTCATCGATGCGCGCCTGCGCGCCGATCCCGAGGCCAACCGCCTGTTTCTCGAGATGCTGACCTCGGACAAGGAGCCGGAGATCACGCTGCGCCGCCTCAACGAGGCCGGCGTCTTCGGTCGCTTCGTGCCGGATTTCGGCCGTGTCGTGGCGCAGATGCAGTACGACATGTACCACGTCTACACCGTCGACGAGCACACCATCTTCGCCATCGGCATCCTCGGCAAGATCGAGGCGGGCGAGCTGAAGCAGGAGCTGCCGCTCGCTTCGGATATCGTCCACACCATCGATTCCCGCCGCGCGCTCTATGTCGCGGTGCTGCTGCACGACATCGCCAAGGGGCGCGGCGGCGATCATTCGGAGCTCGGCGCCCAGGTGGCGGAACGGCTGGGGCCGCGGCTCGGGCTCAGCGTCGAGGAGACGGAGACGGTCGCCTGGCTGGTGCGCTTTCACCTGCTGATGAGCAATACGGCCTTCAAGCGCGACATCGACGACCCGCAGACGATCCGCGATTTCGCCGCCCGGGTGCAGTCGCCGGAGCGCCTCAAGCTGCTCCTCGTCCTCACCGCCGCCGATATCCGCGCCGTCGGGCCCAAGGTATGGAACGGGTGGAAGGCGACGCTGCTGCGCGAGCTCTATCACCGCGCCATCGAGGAGATGTCGGGCGGCCTCGCCACCGACGGCCGCGACCAGCGCATCGCCGCCGCGCAAAAGGCGGTCAAGGAGCTGCTGCCCGATTTCTCGCCGGCGGAGTTCGAGTCATACATCGCCAAGGGCTATCCCTCCTACTGGCTCTCCTTCGATGCGCAGACCCAGGCGCGGCATGCGCGGCTGATGCGCGAGGCCGAGCGCAGCAACGCTCCGCTCACGGTCGACACGCGCGTCGATGCGCGCCGTGCCGTCACCGACGTTACGCTCTATACCGCCGATCATGCCGGCCTCTTCTCGCGCATCGCCGGCGCTCTCGCGCTTTCCGGCGCCAACATCGTCGACGCCAAGATCCTGACGCTCAGCAGCGGCATGGCGCTCGACACCTTCACCGTACAGGATCAATCCGGCGGCGCCTTCGACCGCCCGGACAAGCTGGCCAAGCTCGCCGTGCTGTTCGAGAACGTGCTCGCCGGCAAGGTGAAGCCGCATCTCGAGCTGATGAAGCCCGGCGCGATCCAGAGCCGAACGCGCGTCTTCACCGTGCCGCCGCGCGTCCTCATCGACAACAAGGCGAGCCTCACCCACACGGTCATCGAGGTGAACGGCCGCGACCGGCCGGGCCTGCTGTTCGAGCTGACGCGCGCGCTGACCGGCCTCAATCTGCAGATCTCGACCGCCAAGATCTCGACCTATGGCGAGAAGGTGGTCGACGTCTTCTATGTGAAGGACCTGTTCGGCCACAAGGTCGAGCACGAGCGGCGGCTCAGGGACATCCGCGAGCGCCTCACCGAGGTGCTGACCGAGCGAAGCCGGCCGCGCGTGGCGGCGGAATAGGCGCGATCCGAGAGCGTCGTCGCCGGCGGGCAACAGCGGTTGCGTCAGCAACCGCGAGAGCCCGCACAGCGCCGCAGAGAAGTCCGACTATTCCCGCAAATCCTCGAAGAATTCCTTGACCCGCGCGAAGAAGCCTTCGCTTTCGGGGTGGGTCGCGTGGCTGCCGCCGGCCTTCTCGAACTCGCGCAGCAGCTCCTGCTGGCGCTTGGTGAGGTGCACCGGCGTCTCGACCGTCACCTGCACATACATGTCGCCGCGCGCCGGCGAGCGCAGCACCGACATGCCCTTGCCCTTGAGGCGGAACTGATGCCCGCTCTGCGTTCCCGCCGGCACGTTGACCTTGGCGCGGCCGCCATCGATGGTCGGCACCTCGATCGAACCGCCGAGCGCCGCGGTCGGCATCGAGATCGGCACCCG
>DASQSR010000546.1:0-7579 GCA_035642295.1 Allostellaceae bacterium
GCGCCCGTGAGCGAGCGCCTCCCGCCGCCGCCGCCGCGCAAGCCCGCCCCGCCGGCGAGCCTCGTCCATCTCCGCGCCCCGCCGGGCGAGCTGCCCTCCGGCGGCCCCGACCAGCTGATCGGCCTCGATCAAACCAAGGTCGCGGCGCTGCTGGGCGAGCCGCGCAGCCGGGCCGAGGCGCCGCCGGCGACGATCTGGCGCTTTGGCGGAGATGATTGCGAGATCGACGTTTATTTCTACCTGGACCTGCAGAGCCAGGCGATGCGTGCCCTCCACTACGAAGTCAGGAGCCATGAGCTACCCGCGCGATCTCCCCAGCGATGCTATGATGCTCTCGTCAGCGAGCAGCGGACCAATGCCGACAGTGCCGGTTCGGATCGTCCTCGTTGACGACGACGACTCCTTTCGCGAATCGCTCGGCCTCAACCTGGTCGACGAAGGGTTCGATGTGCAGAGCTTCGCCGCCGGCGAGCCGGCGCTCGAGTATTTCCAGCGCGGCGGCGGCGCCGACGTCATTCTGCTGGACTGGCGCATGCCCGGCATGAACGGACTCGAGCTGCTGCGCCGGCTGCGCCGTGGCGGCAACACGACGCCGGTGATCTTCCTCACCGCGCTCAGCGACGACATCTACGAGGAGGCGGCGCTCGAAGGCGGCGCCGTCGACTTCATCGACAAGTCGCGGCGGCTCTCGATCCTGCTGAAGCGCCTTCACCTCATCACCGAGGGCATGCGTCCGGTGCTGGAGCCGGCGCCGGCGCCGGCAAAGCAGCCGGTCGGCGACGTCGTCACCCTCGGCCGGCTCGAATTGCGCTTCGACACCAGCCGCGCCTCCTGGACCGGCCAAACGCTCGACCTCACCCTCACCGAGTTCAAGATCGTGGCGCTGCTCGCCTCGCGCAACGGCGAGGATGTCGGCTATCGCGAGATCTACGATCTCGTGCACGGCAAGGACTTCGTCGCCGGCTACGGCGCCGAGGGCTATCGCGCCAATGTGCGCACCTTCATCAAGCGCATCCGCAAGAAATTCCGCGACATCGACGGCAATTTCGATCAGATTCACAACTATGCCGGATTCGGCTACCGCTGGATTGCCGGCGACTAGCCGGCAGGAGCTCGCTCCCGCGTCGCCGCCGCCAGCGGCGCCGCGCCCGCGCTTCTACCGCTCGCTGACGGCGAAAGCCGCGGTGTTGGCGACGATTTTTCTCGTCGTCCCGCTCATCGTCTACGACCAGTTCCAGGCCGTCGACGAGGCGGAGCAGGCGGTCCTCCTGCGCAGCGTGCACGAGCAGGGCCACGTCATCACCGCGGCGCTGGCGCCGCTCCTCGGCACCGATCACCCGGCGCTGCCGCAGCTCGGCCAGGAGCTGGCGCGCTTTGCCGACGACTTCACCAGTGTGAAGCTGCTCTTCGCGCCCGCCGGCACCTCCGGCTTCTACTACGTCGCCTCCTGGCCGGTAGTGTCCGCGGCCCAGCTCGAGGCCGAGCGCGAGACGCTGCGCCAGCAAGGCGTGCTCGACCGGCTGTCGACGAGCTGCGACGGCGAATTCCCCTTCGCCCTGCGCTACCGCACGCCGCAGGGCAATGACGAGGTCGTCACCTCGATGACGCCGCTCAAGACGCCGGCCGGCTGCTGGATGGTCGTCACCTCCTCGGCCGCCGGCGCGCTGCCCAGCTCCAATCTCGGCCGGCCCTATTGGGCGAGCTCCGAGGTGCGCATCGCCGCCGCCATCTATCTCGCCATGGTGCTGCTCACCATCACCACCTTCTGGAGCGTGCGCCGCGGCTTGCGGCGCTTTGCCGAGCGCGCGCGAACGATCCGCGAGCGCCGCGCCGGTGGCGGCACCTTCCGCGCGCAGAACGACATCCCCGAGCTCGCCGACGTCGCCGAGGAGTTCGACCACATGGTCGAGGTGCTGGACGCGTCGGCGCGCGACATCCGCCGCGCCGCCGAGGACAACGCCCACGCCTTCAAGACGCCGATCGCCGTCATCCGCCAGTCGCTCGAGCCGCTGAAGCGCGCCATCGCCGCCGAGAACCAGCGCGGGGTGCGCGCCGTCGGCCTCATCGAGGCTTCGCTCGACAAGCTCGACGGTCTCGTCGCCTCGTCGCGCCGGCTCGACGAGGCGACCGCCGACGTCATGGACCTGCCGCGCACCGATCTCGATCTCTCCAACATTCTCGGCCGCTTGCTACAGGCGCATGCCGAGGCGCTGCTCGAGCGCCGCCTCGGCCTCAAGGGCCACATCGCGCCGCGCGTCCTCATCCACGCCAATGAGGAGATGGTGGAGACGGTGATCGAGAATCTGCTCGACAACGCCATCTCGTTCTCGCCCGAGGGTGAGAGCATCGGTGTTCGCCTCGAGGCGCGCGACGGCTTCGCCGAGCTGCTCATCGGCGACAGCGGCTGCGGCGTCGCACCCGAGAATCTGGAGCGCATCTTCGATCGCTACTTCTCCGAGCGCGCGCCGTCGCACAATGATGGGCACGGCACGCATTTCGGCATCGGGCTCTGGATCGCGCGGCGCAATGTGGAGGCGCTGGGCGGCACCATCCGCGCCGAAAATCGCCGGCCGAGCGGGTTGCTGATGCGCGTGCGCCTGCCTCTCGCGGAAGTCGCGCGACTCGGCAGCAGCCCAACCAAACCGCGGGTTTGATGGGTTTTCTGACACTAATTTGCCCCTCTCCGCTGCGGCGTCCGGTCGCTACCTTTGGGCCATTCCTCAAGGTGAATAGTGACAGGATCGCTCAGCGATGGATTTGGCCAAGCTCGTAACCATGCTGCAGAGCGCCAAGGAAGGCAGCGAGTATCTCGACTATTCGATTCAGCGTCTCTTCGGCACGGCCAAACCGGTGCCGCTCTACACGCGCTCGATCGACGCGGCCCTGACGCTGTTGCCCGAAGGCTGGACCATTCACCGCCTGAGCCAGCTCAGCGATTGCCGCGGCGGGTTCGGCGGCTGGATCGGCGAGATCTATCGCGCGAGCGATGCGATGATCCCCTACCCCTCTTCCGCGCCCGCCGCCTCGGCACCGCTGGCGCTCTGCGTCGCCGCGATGCGCGTGCGCCTCGCCGAAGAGCAGCAGCGCGACGAGCTGCGCCGCAGCGCGGGCGATCTCGGCGAAAGCCGCGGCCAGCGCAGCGGTACCTAGCGGGCCGACCCGCGGCGCGCGGCGGATTGCGCGGCCGCCTTCCTCTTCCTAGATTGGCGCCGTGCCGCGTTCCGCTGCTGCCATTCCCGCCGAGCCGCCGCGGAGCGACGCGGTAGAGATCGTCGATCGCGAGACCTGCTTTGCGGGTTTCTTCCGCATCGACCGCTACCGCTTTCGTCACCGCCTTTATCGCGGCGACTGGAGCCCGGAGCTGTCGCGCGAAGTGTTCTCGCGCGGCCGCGCCGTCGGCCTCCTGCTCTACGATCCCGCGCGCGACGCCCTCGTTCTGGTGGAGCAGTTCCGCCTTGCCGCGCATCTTGCCGGCTGGTCCGCCTGGCAGCTCGAGGTGGTCGCCGGTATCGTCGAGGATAACGGCGAGAGCGATCCCGAAGTGGCGCGCCGCGAGGCGCGGGAGGAAGCGGGCCTCGACATCGAAGGCAATCTCCTGCCGGTTCACGACTTCCTCACCAGCCCCGGCGGCACGACCGAGACGGTGGCTCTCTTCTGCGGTCGCGTCGATGCCGGCGCCGCCGGCGGCGTCCATGGCCTTGCCGAGGAGAACGAGGACATCAAGGTGGTAGTGAAGCCCTACGCCGAAGTGATGCGCCTGCGGCGCGCCGGCCGCATCGAGAACGCCGTCACCCTGATCGCCCTCTACTGGCTCGCCGCCAACCGCGCCCGCCTCCGCCGCCTCTGGCGCACGCCTGGCCGCTGAGCCGCCCCGCGCCCCCTGCGCTTGATCGCCCGCGCCTCGCGCCTATAGTGAGCAAGTAGTGGGGAAGAACGGGTGACAGCGGCTCCCTAACATGCAGATTCGTGACGGCTTTCTCGACACCATCGGCAATACGCCGTTGATCCGGCTGCGCCGCGCGTCGGAAATGACCGGCTGCACCATCCTCGGGAAGGCGGAGTTCCTCAATCCCGGCGGGTCGGTCAAGGACCGCGCCGCGCTCGCCATCGTCCGCGACGCCGAGGCGAAGGGGCAGCTCCGTCCGGGCGGCGTCATCGTCGAGGGCACGGCCGGCAATACCGGGATCGGTCTTGCGCTTGTCGCCAATGCGCTTGGCTATCGCAGCGTCATCGTCATGCCGGAGACGCAGAGCCAGGAGAAGAAGGACATGCTGCGCCTCTGCGGCGCCGATCTCCGCCTCGTCGCCGCCGTGCCTTACGCCAATCCGATGAACTACGTCCGCTACTCGGAGAGCCTGGCGCAGGAGATCGCTGAGCGCGACCCCAACGGCGCGATCTGGGCCAATCAGTTCGACAACATCGCCAATCGCCGCGGCCATTACGAGACGACGGGGCCCGAGATCTGGCAGCAGACCGAGGGCGCGGTCGACGCCTTCGTCTCCGCCGTCGGCACCGGCGGCACCTTGGCCGGCGTCGCCCTCGCGCTCAAGGAGCGCAATCCCAAGATCCGCATCTATCTCGCCGACCCCATGGGCTCGGCGATCTACGGCTACTACGCGCGCGGCGAGCTCAAGGCCGAAGGCAATTCGATCACCGAGGGGATCGGCCAGGGCCGGATCACCCGCAACCTCGAAGGCGCGCCAATCGATGGCTGGTTCCAGGTCACCGACGAGGAGATGCTGCCGCTGCTCTTCGATCTCGTCGAGGAGGAAGGCCTGATCCTCGGCGGCTCGACCGGCATCAACATCTGCGGCGCGATCAAGGCGGCGAAGGAGCTGGGGCCCGGTCACGTCATCGTCACCGTCCTTGCCGATTACGGCACGCGCTACCAGTCGAAGCTGTTCAACCCCGCCTTCCTGCGCGAGCGCCACCTGCCGGTGCCGCGCTGGCTCGACCGATGACGGCGCTGCTGTTCCGCGAGGATGCCTATCTCCGCCGCGCCGAGGCGCGGATCCTCGCCGTCTCCGAGCGCGGCATCCTTCTCGACCGCACCTGTTTCTATCCCCAAGGCGGCGGCCAGCCCGGCGACAGCGGCGTGCTTCATCTCGCCGATGGCCGGACCGTCGCCATCGCCGACACGCGCAAGGGCGAGGCCGCCGACGAGGTGCTGCACATCCCGGCGCCGGGCGCGCTGCTGCCGGCCGTCGGCGATGCCGTCTTCGCCGAGATCGACTGGGAGCGGCGCTATCGCCTGATGCGCATGCACACCTGCCTCCATCTGCTCTGCGCCGCCGTGCCTGACGCCGCCGTCACCGGCGGCCAGATCGCCGACGGCAAGGGCCGGCTCGACTTCGACGTGCCCGGCGACGCCCTCGACAAGGCCGCCATCGCCGCACGGCTCAATCGGTTCATCGCCGGGGATCACGAGGCGGTGCCGCGCTGGATCAGCGACGAGGAGCTGGCGGCGCGGCCGGAGCTGGTGCGGACCATGTCGGTGAAGCCGCCATCGGGCCAGGGCCAGGTGCGGCTCCTCGACGTCGCCGGCGTCGACCTGCAGCCCTGCGGCGGGACCCACGTCCGCCGCACCGGCGAGATCGGTCCGATCGAGGTCGTCAAGATCGAGAACAAGGGTCGCCAGAACCGCCGCGTCATCGTCGCCTTTGCCGGGCAGAACCCCTGAGCCTCGAGAGGCCCGCCGCACAGTCCCCGGCGGCGGCCACAACAACACAACGGGAGAAAGCGCCGATGCCTTATGCCAATGCCGATGCGCTGGTCTCGACCGAGTGGCTGGCGCGCCATCTGGAGGCGCCCGATCTGCGCGTCGTCGACGGCACCTTCACCCTGCCGGGGGTGACGCCCACGGCGCCGGAGCTCTACCGCCGGCGCCACATTCCCGGCGCCGTCTTCTTCGACATCGACGACATCGCCGACAGCGCCAGCCCCCTTCCCCACATGCTGCCGAGCGCCGAGAAATTCGCCCAGCGCATGCGTCGGCTCGGTCTCGGCGATGGCCACCGCATCATCGTCTATGACAGCGCCGGCCTCTCTTCCGCGGCGCGGCCCTGGTGGATGCTGCGCGTCTTTGGCCATCGCGACGTCGCCATCCTCGATGGCGGGTTGCCGAAATGGCAGGCCGAAGGAAGGCCGGTGACCGACGCGATCCCGGCGCCGCGCGAGCGCCACTTCACCGCCCGCCTCAATACGCTGCTCGTCCGCGACAAGGCGCAGCTCCTCGCCAATCTCGAGACGCGGCGCGAGCAGGTGATCGATGCCCGGTCGCGCGACCGCTTTGCCGGCAGCGCGAAGGAGCCGCGGCCCGGCCTGCGCGGCGGGCGCATCCCGGCCAGCCTCAACCTTCCCTATGACGAGCTCACCGACCCCAAGACCCGCACCCTGCTGCCGGCCGAGGAGCTGGCGCGGCGCTTCGCCGCCGCCGGCCTTGTGCCCGGCAAGGGAGTGGTGACGAGCTGCGGCTCGGGCGTCACCGCCTGCGCCCTCGCCTTCGCCCTTCACCTCCTGGGCTGGCCGGACGCAGCGGTCTATGACGGCTCCTGGTCCGAATGGGGCCTGCCAGGCGACACGCCGGTCGAGACCGGTACCGGCTGAGAGGGGCGCCGCGCCATCGCCCTGCTGCCCGACACCATCACCTATCTCGAGATGACGGCGCGGCCGCGCCGGCCGCCGCTGCCGGTGCCACAGGCGAAGCTCGCCTTGCTCCGCGTCGAGCGCTGCACCGCCTCCTTCTACCGCTACCTCTACAACGCCGTCGGCGAGCGCTGGCTCTGGTTTCTGCGGCGCGCCTGGAGCGACACGCAGCTCGTCGCCTGGCTGGAGCGCCCGGAGATCGAGCTCTTCGTCCTCCACGTCGCCGGCGTTCCTGCCGGGTATTTCGAGCTCGAGCGCCTCGCCTCGGGCGAGACCGAGCTCTGCTATTTCGGCCTCATCCCCGATTTCATCGGCCGCGGTCTCGGCGCCTGGTTCCTCCAGCAGGCCGTCGAAGCCGGCTGGCGCGGCGAGACCCGGCGTCTCTGGATCCACACCTCGGCCTACGATCACCCGCGGGCGCTCGGCCTCTATCAGCGCGCCGGCTTCCGCGTCTATCGCCGGCAGGAGCTGGAGTTCGAGGACCCGCGCGTCACCGGCGCCCTGCCGCGCGACCTCGCCCATCCCTTGCTGCCGCCGCTAACCTAGCCGGCTAGCCGCAGCGGAACCGCCGCGCCATCGCCACTGTTCCCGTCGTCGGATAGTTGCCTCACCCGGGGAGGAATGAATGCGCAAAGCCTTCGCGTCGGGGTTGCTCGCGCTTGTCGTGCTGGCGGGCGCCGCGATGACGCTCGGCGCCTGCAACACCACGGCCGGCTTCGGTCAGGATGTGCAGGCGGCCGGTCACGCCATCACCAACAGCGCCGACAAGGTCAAGAGCGGCAGCGACTAGGCTCTCCCCCGCTCATCGGCTGAGGATCTGACCGAGGAAGGCGCGCGTCCGCTCGCTTTTCGGCGCGGCGAAAAAGGTCGCGGGCGGCCCGGTCTCGACGATTTCGCCTTGATCCATGAACAGCATGGTATCGGCGACTTCGCG
>DASQSR010000547.1:0-6430 GCA_035642295.1 Allostellaceae bacterium
GACTCTACGCGGCGTATGATCGCGATGCAGGCGCGCGAGATATCATGGAAACGGTTCGCACCGCTGCAGAGTTGCCAGCGTCGACGGGAAAGGTCGCCCTGCAGGGGTACTGCCTCGGTGCGTTGATGGCCTTTATCACAGCCGCCCGCCATAAGGTCGACGCGGCCGTTGCTTATCATGGCGCTGACACGGAAAAATACCTCGGCGAAGTTGGCAGCTTGGACGCCCCCTTGCTGATGCATCTCGGCGAGGAAGACGAATTCATCTCAAAGACGGCGCAAGCTCAGATCAAAGCGGCGCTCGCAAAAAAGCCGAACGCGACCGTTTACAGCTACCCGGGTCAGCGTCACGCGTTCTCCCGGCACAACGGGATGCACTACAATGCCGCGGCAGCAGCGCTGGCGAACGGTCGAACAAGCGAATTTCTAAATCAACAACTGCGGTGACCTTCGGGTCTCTACAGTGCGAATGTCCGCTTGGAGTCACAAGCGGACGTCCGACGTATCGAGCGCCTCGGCGGGAGACGCCCTAACGCGGCTCCTCGTCGCTGACCGGCGAGGTCACGACGATGAAGACGAGGTCGACGAGGCCGGTATTGCTGATCGAGTGCGGAACGCCCGGCGGCAGGTAGATGACGTCGTGCTTGCGCACGACCTCAGTCCGGTCGCCGACTTCCATCAGGCCCTCGCCCTCGAGCACGTGATAGACCTGCTCCTGGAGCTTGTGGCTGTGCCGTTCGACATAGGCCATCGGCTGATACATCGAGATGCGGTAGTCGAGGTGCTTCGACCCCAGCGTCTCCGGCATCACCAGGGGCTTCGACAAGGCACCGCCGAAATGGTTCGGAAACTGGCGCCACGGCGTCTCGGCGATGTTCTTGATCGAAGCCTGGCGATCATCCTTGGGCATGGCGGACCTCACTTGACCGTAGCATCGTCGGGCAGCCAGCGCTGGCCGAAAACGGGCTCCTTGTGGGGGGTCGGCGGCAATTCCCACGCGCCGGTCGCCGGCGGGCGGATCTCGGCGTCGACATGGACGTCCAGCACGTAGGGCTTGCCGGACTTCACCGCATGCTCCAGCGCCGCCTTGAAATCCTGCGAGCGCGTCACCGTCATCGCCTCGACGCCGCACGATTTCGCCAGCATGGCGAAGTCCGGGTTGTACGGCTTCTTGTTGTCGCCCTGATGGAACATGGTGCCGAGCTCGCGCCCGCCGAACATGCCGAGCTGAATGTCGCGGATCGACACCCAGCCGAAATTGTTCCAGATCACCCAGACGACGGGGATGTCGTACTCCACCGCCGTGCACAGGACGTGCGGCACCATGGTGAAGCAGCCGTCGCCGGCGATGGCGACCACGGGCTTGTCGGGCGCCGCAAGCTTGGCGCCGAGCGCGCCGGCGGTGCCGAAGCCCATGCCGGAGAAGCCCCAGGAATTGAGCATGGTCTGCGGCCGGCGCGCGCGCCAGAACTGCATGTACCAATTGTGATTGACGCCGACGTCGCAGGCGAGGATGGCGTCGTCGGGCAGCACGGCCTGGCAATCGGCGACGACGCGCTCCGGCCGGATCGGCGTGGCGTGCAGCTCGAAATTGGGCTCGGTGAACTTGTCCCAGGCAGCGCGCCACTGGGCGATGTCGGCGAGCCAGGCCCTGGTGTTGCCGGCCGGCTTGCCGCGCTCGAGCTCGGCGAGCGCCTGGCGCAGGAAGGTGCGGGCATCGGCGAGGATGCCGAGATCGGGCGGATAGTTCCGGCCCAGCTCGGCCGGATCGACATCGACGTGGATGAGCTTGGTCGTCGGGAAGTTCCACGAATAGCCCGGGATCCAGGAGGAGGCCGAGCGATCGTCGAAGCGCGCGCCGAGCGCGATGACGAGATCGGCGCGGCGGCCCGCCTCATTGGCGGGGAAGGCGCCGTTGCGGCCGATGAAGCCCAGCGACAGCGGGTCCCTCATGTCGAAGCAGCCCATGCCGTTGGGCGACGAGATGACCGGGATGCCGAGCCGGCGGGCGAAGAGGGTGAGCTCGCGGCTCGCCTCCGACAGCGTGACGCCATGACCGATGAAGAGCACCGGCCGCTGCGCCCGCGCCAGCATGTCGAGCGCCTCGGCGATCTCTTCCGGCGAGGCGCCGCTCCGCTGGGTGTTGAAGGGCGGCGCCGGCGGCGGCATCTCGACCTCGTCCTCCTCCTGGAAGACGTTGAAGGGGACATCGAGATTGACCGGGCCCGGCCGGCCGGAGAGCATCGTCGTCGTCGCCTGGCGCAAGGCCAGCGGCAGCATGTCGACGCGCGTCGGCTGGAAGCTGCGCTTCACCACGGGCCGCACGATGTTCACGAAGTCGGCCTGGAAGTGCTTGTTGATCTCCTGGAAGGGGCTGCGATTGAACTGCGAGGTCGGCACGTTGGCGGTGATCGCCAGCATGGCCGAGGAATCGGAGAGCGCCGTCGCGAGCGGCATGATGATGTTGCAGGAGCCCGGCCCGCACGAGGTCAAGGTCGCCACCGGCTTGTGCCGGACGCGGAAATAGGCGTCGGCCATGTGCGCTGCGACCTGCTCGTGGCGCGGCGAGATCATCTTGATCCGGTCGCTCGCCGCATGGAGCGCGTCCAGCATCCCGACATTGCCGTGGCCGCAAATGCCGAAGACGTAGGGGATGTCACTGGCGATGAGGTATTCGGTGATGAGCTCGGCACCTTTCATCTTCGGCATTCTCACTCCCCGCCCGGGCTACGGGCTCATCCAGAGGGTCGATCGCTTGGGCGTCTGCCATATTGTAAATTGACATCCGGCAATATGAAACATAAATTGCCCGCGCTGCCGCAAGGCGGCAGCCTCAGGCCTCGGGGAACTTCTCTTGCCAGTCGATTCTGCAGCGCCGCGACGACAACGCGTCTGGTTTGTCACCGGCTGCTCGAGCGGGATCGGCAAGGCGCTGTGCCGGCGGGCGCTCGAGCGTGGCGACCGCGTCGTCTGCAGTGCCCGCGACGAGACGCGATTGGCCGAGCTGGTCGCGGCGTTTCCCGACCATGCCATCGCCCTGCGGCTCGACGTGACTGACGCTGCGAACGTCGCCGACGCCGTCGCCGAAGCGATCGGGCGCACCGGCGACATCGACGTGCTCGTCAACAATGCCGGCTTCGGCACCGTCGGCGCGCTCGAGGAGACGGACGAGGAGGCGGTGAAGAAGGCGTTCGACGCCAATGTCTACGGTCCCTATCGCCTGGTCCGCGCGATCCTGCCGCATATGCGCCGTCGCGGCCAGGGCCATATTCTCAACGTTTCCTCGATGACCGGCTTTGCCGGCGTCGCCGGGTTCTGTTTCTACAGCGCGAGCAAATTCGCGCTCGAGGGAATGTCGGAAGCGCTCGCCCAGGAAGTGGCTCCCTTCGGCATCAAGGTGACGCTGATCGAGCCCGGCCCGTTCCGCACCGAGTTTCGCGCCGCGGGCTCGATGCATTCGGCGCCCGCCCTGGAGGCCTATGCAGCGACGGTGGGCAAGTTCCGCCAGATGCTGGCGGACACGGACGGAAAGCAGCCCGGCGACCCGGTCAAGGCCGCCGACGCCATGATCGCCGTGGTCGAGGCGGAAAAGCCGCCCCTGCGTCTGCCGCTGGGAGACGCCTGCGTCGGACTCGTCCGCAAGAAGCTGGCGCATGTCGGCGACGAGCTGGAGCGATGGCTCGATCTCTCGCTCTCGACCTCGTTCGAGGCCGGAGCGCCTCTCAAGTCTTGAAATGCATTATTGCAATGTGAGAGAGTCTCTCGCCGTCCAGGCGATGGGCGGCGGCCAAAACCAAGACCGAGCCGGCCTCCGCCGGGCATCGGACCCGAGGGGAGGGGAGCAGCATGGCGACGAGGACACGGCGCAACGTCTTGAAGGCTGGCGCGGCGCTGGCCGGTACTCTCGCCGCCGGCTTTCCGTCCATCCTCCGCGCCGAGACGGGCGTCATCAAGATCGGGCATTTGACGCCCATGACCGGATTTCTCGGCGCGCTCGGTGGCTACGCGGTGCTCGGCATCCGCCAGGCCGAAGCGGAGATCAATGAGGCCGGCGGGGTCATGGGTCGGCGGATCCAGGTGATGTCGGAGGATTCGGTCAATCCCGCGATCGCCTCGAACAAGGCGCAGCGCATGATCGAGCAGGATGGCGCGGCGGTGCTCCTGGGCGAGATCAACTCCGCCTCGGCGCTCGCCATCATGGGCGTCGCCGAGCGGAACAAAAAGGTGTTCCTCAACACCGGCGCGCGCTCCGATGCCCTGCGCGGCAAGAACTGCAACCGTTACTCGTTCCACTGCGACATCCCGAACACGGTCATGGTCAATGCCGTCGGCACGGCGCTGCTCGGCCAGAACATGGTCAAGGGCAAGAAGTTCTTCACGCTGACCTCCGACTACGTCTTCGGCCACGACCTGCTGCAGGCGGCGATGGCGTTCTTCGCGGCGCATGACGCCGAGCTGATCGGCGACGAGCTGATCGCGACCGACGTCACGGACTTCAGCCCCTATCTCCTCAAGGTGCGCCAGGCGAAGCCGGACGTGGTGTGCTGCAATCTTGCCGGCAACCAGGTCACCAACCTCATCAAGCAATATGCCGAGTTCGGCTTTTCCTATCCGCTCGTCGGCTTCAACCTCAACACCGCCGATGCCTGGGCCGCCGGGCCCGGCAATCTCAGCGGCACCTGGCCGACGGTCTGGTACCACACGCTCGAGACGCCGGCCTCGAAGGCTTTCGTCGCCGAGTTCCTCAAGCGGAACGGCAAGCCGCCGGAGAACCATGCCTGGGTCGAATACATCTCGCTCAAGCTCCTGGCGCAGGCGATCAACGAGACGAAATCGACCGAGAGCGATGCGCTGATCGCCTATTTCGAGAAGCAGTCTGAGTTCGACATCATGAAGGCGCGAAAGGCCTATTTCCGCTCATGGGATCACCAGCTCGTCCAGGAGGCTTACCCGTTCTCGGTCAAGCCCAAGAACGAAATGAAGGACCAGTGGGATATGCTGGTGCTCGGACCCGCGGTTCCGGCGGCGAGCGCGCCGCTCGAGACCATCTATCCGACGCGGCAGCAGAACGCCTGCACCCTGTGACCCTCGTGGCGTAGCGCTCCGGTGCTCGCGCTGATCAGCGGCGGCGCCGAACGACGGCAGCGGGCGCGGCGGCTGTCTCACCCGCCGCGTTGACCCATGCAAGCCATGGACTTGCTCGAGCAAGTGGTGAACGGTCTCGTGCTCGGGGGCTATTACCTGCTCATCGCGCTCGGCCTCTCGCTGATCTTCAGCGTCGGCGGCGTGGTCAATCTCGCCCATGGCGCCTTCTATGCGATCGGCGCCTATATCGCCGTCGAGCTGACGCAGCGTCTCGGGTTCCTGCCGGGGGTCGTCATTTCGCCGGTCGCCGTCGCGCTGCTCGGCATCGCCTTCGAGCGTTTCCTGCTGCGGCGCTTCTACACCGCGGATCCGATCCTGACGCTCCTCGTCACCTTCGGCCTGGCGATGGTCGCCGAGCAGGCGATCCGCATGATCTGGGGCTCGGCGGCGATCTCGGCGACGATGCCGGCGGCGCTCAAGGGCGCGGTGATCGTCGGCGATTTCCTGTTCTCGCGCTATCGCTTGATGCTGCTCGCGGTCGTCGCCGTCGTCCTTCTCGGCCTCTGGCTGCTGCTGCAAAAGACGTCGTTCGGTCGCGTGGTCCGGGCCGGCATCCAGCGGCCCGACATGGTGGCGGCGCTCGGCATTCGCCTGCAGCCCTACCTCACCGTCATCGTGATGCTCGGCGTCGGCATGGCGGCGCTGGGCGGCGCGCTGTTCGCGCCCATCACCATCGTGCAGCCCGCCATGGGGTCCGACATCCTCATCGTCGCCTTCGTCGTCGTCGTCATCGGCGGCCTCGGCAGCTTCTGGGGCGTGGTGCTGGCCGCGTTCCTGGTGGGAGTCGTGCGCGGCATGACGGTCGAGTTCGTGCCGGCGGCCGGGGAGGCGTCGGTCTACGTGCTGATGGTCGTCGTCCTGCTGCTCCGTCCGCGCGGTCTCCTCGGCGAGCGCATCGAGAAATTCGAATGACGGTGCGGCGGCTCGATCCCCGGCACCGCGTGCTGCTCATCACCGCGCTCGCGCTCGCGCTGCTGCCGGTCGTGCTCGATCTGCTCGGATTGACGTTGACCACGGCGGCGACGACGGTCAGCCTCGCCATCGCCGCGCTGGGGCTGAATCTGCTGGTCGGCTATACCGGGCTCACCTCGTTCGGCCACAGCGCCTGGTTCGGCATCGGCGGCTTCGCCGCGGCGCTGGCGCAGAAGGACCTGCTGCCCGGCCAGATTTTCCTTCCGATCCTGCTGTCGATGGGCTTCGTTGCGATCCTGTCCGCCGGCGTCGGCGCCCTGATCCTGCGACGACGCGGCGTCTATTTCTCGCTGCTGACACTGGCGCTGGTGGCG
>DASQSR010000548.1:0-11077 GCA_035642295.1 Allostellaceae bacterium
GGCGCCGCTGCCGGTCTTTTCGTCGGCGCCGCCGCAGGATTAGACTACGCCGCCAATGGACCCGAAGAACCCGGCGACGCTGCTGGTGCCGCTCATCGGCATCGCGCTGATCCTGGCGGCGGTCTGGCTCACCGGCGGCGCGCGCCGGGCGCGGCTCGATCCGGCGCTGGTGTTGCGCCGTCTCGCCGAGGACCTGCCCGCTTTCCTCCCCGGCGAGGTCGCGATCGACGCCGAAAACATGCAAGCGCTGGTCGCCGCCGCCGACGGGTCCGCGCCCGCCATCGTCTTCGCCGCCGGCGACAAGCTCGTGGTGCGGCTCCTCGCCCCCGGCGAGCTGCGGCGCGTCGCGCTCGCGGGCGATCGCCTCCTCATCGACACCGGCGCCTTCACCCATGGCCGCTTCGCTCTGGCGCTGCCCGGCGCCGCGGCGCGCTGGGCGGCGCTGCTGCGCGCCGGGAGAAGCGCGGCATGACCCCGGCGCCCGCGCTCCCCAACCCGGTCGAGCTCGCCATCCCCGCCTTCATTCTGCTGGTGCTGCTCGAGATCGCCGTGGCGCGCGCCCGGGGGCTTCTCGCCTATGAGCTCCGCGATACCGCCGCATCGCTCGCCATGGGCCTCGGCAACCTTGCCGTCGGCCTCGCCGCCGGTGTGCTCGCCTGGCGCGCCCTGGTCTTTGTGCAGGGCTTTCGCCTCTTCGATCTCGGCGATGCCTGGTAGAGCTTCGCGCTCATCCTCTTCGCCGACGACCTCGCCTATTACGCCTTCCACCGCCTCAGCCATCGCTGCCGCTTCTGGTGGGCGGCGCATGTCAATCACCACTCCTCGCAGCACTACAACCTGTCGACGGCGCTGCGGCAGACCTGGACCGGCGGCGTCTTCGACTGGCTGCTGTGGCTTCCCTTGGCGCTCATCGGCTTTCCGCCGGCGCTCATCCTGTTCGAGAAGGGGATCAGCCTCGTCTATCAGTTCTGGATCCATACCGAGACGGTGGGCCGGCTGCCTGCCTGGTTCGAAGCGGTGATGAACACGCCTTCGCATCACCGCGTCCACCACGCCACCAATCCCCGCTATCTCGACCGCAACTACGCCGGCATCTTCATCCTCTGGGACCGGCTCTTCGGCACCTTCGTCGCCGAGACGCTGGAGGATCCCTGCCGCTACGGCCTCGTCCACAACATCGGCACCTTCAATCCGCTGCGCATCGCCGTCCACGAATGGGTGGCGATCCTCGCCGATCTCAAGCGGGCGCGCTCGTGGCGCGCGCGGCTCGTCTTCCTCTTCGGCGTGCCCGGCCGCAGCCTCGACGGCTCGCGCCAGACCGCCGACGAGCTCCGCGCGGCGTGGCTGGCGCGCCTTCCCGCGAACCCGCCCGGGTGATTCTACTCACCGCCGAGGCAGCGGCGGGCTCGCCAGCACGACCGAGGTTTCGATCTGCCGCTCCGGTACCGTCCAATAGGTCTCGAGCAGGGATCTCTTCTGTTCCGGGGCGACCAGGGCGAAGCCGTGTCGGAGATAGAAGCCGATCGCCCATTCGGCCGCCGCCCAAGTGCCGACCAACCTCTGCCGCGCGCCGCCACTCCCGAGATGCGCGAGCAGCGCGCCGCCGATGCCGCGCCGCTGCCAGGCGGGAAGCACATAAGCGTGGCGGATGAGATCGACATCGCGCACCCTTTGCAGGCCCATCACCCCGGCGAGCGCTCCCTCCGTCTCATAGCCCGAGAACAGGATGCCGGCGGCGATCTCGCGCTCGAGCGCGCTCGCCGCCATGTAGGGATCGTGCCAGCAATCCGCCGGGATGACGCCGCGATAAGCGTCGGCTGCGGCGTTGATGATCGAGAGGATCGTGGCATGTTCGTCCTCTCGGCAAAGCCGGATGCGGTTCATGGCGGCGGCTCCCGTCCTGGTCGGACGGTCGATCTTCGCCCCGCCCGTCGCGCCCGTCTTGAACGGGATTGCAGAGCGTCAGCGGATCGCTGCGGCGTAGCGACCCGGCGTGACGCCGAGCTGGCGGACGAAGGCGCGCGTCAAATGGCTCTGATCGGCGAAGCCGGCATCGATCGCCGCCTCGGCGATGGACCGGCCGCGAGCGAGCAGCCGCGCGGCAAGACGCACCCGCCGCTGAACGAGATAGGCATAAGGCGTCGTGCCGACCTCGCGGGCGAAGCCACGGACCAGCTGAAAGCGGCTGACGCCCGCCAGCCGTGCCAGCTCCGAGAGGCTGACGGGAGCGGCCGGATCGGCCTCCAATCGCAGAAGCGCGCGTCGCACCGGCGGCGACGGCTCGGAGGCCGGGCGCCGGCGGAGCCCGTGCCGTCTCAAGGCATGCATCACCAGCAGCAACAGGCCTTCTTCAACCCGGATCGGATCGGGCGGCGCTTCCGTCACCGCGTCGAACACACGCCGGAAACGCGTCGCCAAGAGCGGGTCGCGCACCGCCGGACGCACGATTTCGCCGTCGGCGGCGCTCTCGGGCGCCGCCAGTCCTGCAACGATGGCGGGATCGAAGTAAAGCATCCGCCAGGCACGCGGCGCGCCGTCGAGCGGCATGCCGTCATGCAGTTCGCCGGGATTGACCATGATCGCATCGCCGGCGCACGCTTCGACGTGGCCGACGACGCTCCAGGAGCGATGCGCGCCGGACAACATGAGGCCGATGCCGAGCTGATCGTGTGCATGGCGTGGAAAGCTGCGATCGGATGCGAGTGTTCGGGCTTCGACGCCCGCAACCGCCGACCGGTGCTGCTTCATGCGATGAACGCGGGCCGCGCTTCCCGCCGTCATCTTTTTCCTCCCGCCGGATCGATCATAGCGGATTTTGCGCGTATCCTCATCGTCTCCGCCGCGGCGGAAAGAATTGCGCAGGGATTGCCGTCTAGTCTCCCGGCGATGATGGATGGAAGCGAGCGCATGGCCGCGGCGGCGAACGCGGCGCCGCCGGCGGGGCAGATCGGCTTTGTTGCCGCGGTCTCCGGCTTCAAGCTCTCCTGCGCGCTGTTCGACGGCCCGGCCGAGCGCGCGCTGCAGATCGGTGCCTTGGTCAAGGTCCCGACCGCGGCGGGCTCCGCCGCCTTCGGCTTCGTCGCCAGCGTGGCTTTGGCGGAGCCGACGGCGGCGGCGCCCTCGGCCATGGCCGAGATCGACCTCCTGGGCGAGATCGAGAGCCGCTCCGGCGCCGGCTTCGCCCGCGGCATTTCGACCTATCCCGTGCTGGGCGCGCCGGTCTTCCCCGCTTCCGCCGAGGACATGGCGCTCATCTATGCCAAGCCCAACACCTGGACGCTCGCCATCGGCTCGCTGCATCAGGACGCGGCGCGGCCCGCCTATCTCCTGTCGCAGGAGTTCCTCTCCAAGCACTCGGCCATCGTCGGCACCACCGGCTCGGGCAAATCCTGCGCCTTGACCTTGATCCTGCGCACCTTGCTGACCGCGCATCCCAACGGCCATGTCGTACTGCTCGATCCCCATGGCGAATACGCCGCCGCCTTTCCCGATCTCGCCGAGCGCATCACCCCGGACAAGCTGCAGCTCCCTTATTGGCTCTTCAGCTTCGAGGAAGCCTGCGAGGTGTTCTGCTCGAGGGACCCGGTCGCGCGCTCGCGCGAGATCCCGATCCTCAAAGACGCGATCGTCGCGGCGAAGCAGGACTACCTTTGCGACGATGCGGCCAAGCTCGCGCAGCTCACCGTCGACACGCCGGTGCCCTACCGCATGAACCGGGTGGAGAAGCGCATCGCCGAGGCGATGGGCAAGCTCGATCGCCCCGACAGCTCGCTGCCCTATGTGCGGCTGCTGGCGACCATCGAGGCCTTGCGCAAGGACCTCCGCTACCGCTTCATGCTCGAAGGCCTCGCCTTGCGCGACGGCATGGGTGAGATCCTGTCGCGCATCCTGCGCCTCCCGGTCGAGGGCAAGCCGATCACCATCCTCGACATCTCCGCCGTGCCGTCGGAAATCGTCAACGCCGTGGTCTCGGTGCTGTGCCGGCTGATCTTCGACTTCGCCCTGCACAGCGAGCGCGAGGAGGCGGTCCCCGTCCTCATGGTGTGCGACGAGGCGCATCGCTACATCCCGCGCGACGAGCGCCTCGGCTTCGAGCCCACCATCCGCTCGATCGCCCGCATCGCCAAGGAAGGCCGCAAATATGGCGTCTCGCTCTGCCTCGTCACCCAGCGTCCGGCAGAGCTGAGCGAGACGATCCTCTCGCAATGCAGCACCATTTTCGCGCTGCGCATCAACAACGAGCGCGATCGCGCCTATGTCCGCTCGGTGCTGCCGGACGATGCCGCGGGGCTGCTGGCGGCGCTGCCGACCCTGCGCCAGCGCGAGGCGATCGCGGTGGGCGAGGGCGTGGCCCATCCCATGCGCATCCGCTTCGCCGACCTGCCTCCGGAGCACCGGCCGCGCGGCGAGGCGGCCAACTTCCCGAAGGCCTGGGAGGATGACCGCAAGGGCCGCGACTTCGTCAACGAGATCATCGAGCGCTGGCGCCAGTCCTAGGCGCGCGCTTCCTTGCCCCAGAAGCGCGCAACGCAACCCGCGATCAGCGCCAGCATGGCGATGACGCTCGCCACCGCGCCGGGCCAGCCGAAGCGCTCGAAGGCAAAGCCCGGCAGCACGCCGCCGACGCTGCCGCCGATGTAATAGCAGGTGACGTAAAGCCCGACGGCGGAGGAGCGTCCTTGCTGGACGCTGACCGCAATGAAGCCCGTCGCCACCGCCTGGCAGACGAAGCCGCTGCCGGCGCTTATGGCGAGGCCGACGAGGATCGCCGCCAGCGACGGCACCAGCGTCAACAGCATGCCCGCCGCCCAGATCGCGGTGAGGCCGATGACGAGGCGCCGCCGGCCGAAGCGCGCGACGCCGCGGCCGGTGAGCAGCGTCGTCCCCACCCCGACGAGATAGACGACGAAAATTCCGCCGAGCCCCGCCGGCGAGAGATTGAAGGGCGCCGCCGCCAGATGGAAGTTCACATAGGTGAAGCTGTCGATGAAGCAGAACAGCACGCCGAAGCCGACGGCATACGTGGCAAGGAGGCGCCGGTTGCCGAGATGGCGCAGCATCTGCCGCGCCGAGGCGCCGAGCCCGGGGGAACGCTGGAAGCGCCGCTCGCGCGGCAGCAGCAGGAGAACGCCGAGCGCGGCGAGGAGCGTGATCGCGGCGAGGCTCGCGAAGGCGCCGCGCCAGCCCAAGGGGCCGGCGAGAACGCCCGGCAGGAAGCGGCCGAGAAAGCCGCCGAAACTGCTCGCCGAGAGATAGATGCCGGTCGCCGTCGTCGCCTCCGCCGCCGGCAGCTCGTCGCCGATATAGGCGATGGTGACGGCGAAGATCGGCGGCAGCAGCAGCCCCTGGACGAAGCGCCAGAACACCATGGCCTCAAGCCCGCCGGCGAGGCCCAGCAGCGCCGTCGGCGCCACCAGCGCGAACATCGCGGCAACGATGACGCGCTTCCTCCCCAGGACATCGGCCACCGCGCCGGTGAAGGGGGCGATGAGCGCGATCGCCAGCGTCGTCGCGCTCACCAGCAAGCTCACCGCACTGGCGCCAACACCCAACTCCTGCGACAGCAGCGGCAGCAGCGCCTGGGGCGAATAGAGGTTGAGGAAGGTGATGCAGCCCGCCAGCGCCACGGCGGCCCGCCGCGGGTCGAGCCTCAACGCCGCTCCCTCCGCCGGGTCATGCCCTCCCCCGAGAAAGAAGGGCCGCCCGAGGGCGGCCCTTCCACTGTCATTGAGCGGCCTTCTTCAGTGACCGCAACCCGTCGCCTCAGGCGACGGCGATCCCTGCATCGGCAGCGATCCCGGTCACGATCTTGATCGACCGCAGTCCATGACAATGAGACACGGGATCACCTCCTTTCTGTGGTTGGAACGACGCGAAACGACCCTAAGGCGTGCAGGCGGCCCTGGCAAGAGGCCCGGCTTTTCTGCCGCGCCGCAAAATCCCCTTGCCTCCCTTGCGGCTCTCGCCGTAGATTGACTGACCGGATAGTCATTAACGTAAGGGGAAGCATGGAGGTCGCGTCTCCCACCGCGGCGCCGGGGCGTCGTCGGCGCAAAGCGGCCCGGCCGGCCGAGCTGATCGACGCGGCGATCGAGGTCTTCGCCGAGAAGGGTTTCGCCGCCGCCCGCATCGAGGAGGTGGCGCACCAGGCCGGCGTCAGCAAGGGCACCGCCTATCTCTACTTCCCCAACAAGGAAGCGCTGTTCAAGGCGGCGGTGCACGAGGTCGTCGTCACCCGCATCGCCATGGGCGAGCGCGACATCGAGGCGTGGCAGGGCTCGAGCGCCGCGCTGCTGCGCCACGTGCTCGAGGAATGGGCGCAGGTCATCCGCTCGCGCCGCGGCGGCCTGCTGAAGCTCATCGTCGCCGAGGCGCGCAACTTCCCCGAGCTCGCCGCCTGGTATCACCAGGAGGTCGCCGAGCGCGGCCAGCGCCTCCTCCGCGCGGTGTTGAGCCGCGGCGTCGCGCAAGGCGAGTTCCGCCCGATCGATGTCGAGGCCACGGCCCATGTGATCGCCTGCCCGATGGCCTTCCGCGCCATCTGGAGCCACTCGCTCGGGCCCTACGAGACGCCGCCGGTCTCCGACGACCGCTTCTACGCCACCTATTTCGACTTCGCGCTGGCGGGGCTCCTCGCCGACCGACCCTCCGACAAGGGGAAGTGACGTCATGCCGATGGACAGCTCGGGTCACGCCGATCGCGGCGGCATCGAGATTCACCCGGTGCCGGCGCGGCGTATGCGGCTGTGGCTCATCGTCATGGCGCTGCTGATGGCGCTGCTGCTCGCCGGCCTCTACGGCTTCAACGCCTTCCGCGCCCACGCCATCGCCAATTTCTTCGCCAACAACAAGCCGCCGCCGGCGATCGTGGCGATGACCGTGGCCGAGAGCGCGACCGTGCCGCGCTATCTCACCGGCATCGGCAGCATCGCCGCGGTGCATCAGGTGACGGCGACCTCGCAGGTCGGCGGGATGGTGACGCAGATTCTGTTCCAGCCGGGCCAGGCGGTGCAAATCGGCCAGCCGCTGGTGCAGCTCGATGACGGGCCCGAGCAGGGCGATCTTCACAACTTCGAGGCGCAGGCACGCTATGCCGCGGTCACCTTGAAGCGCAACAAGGAGCTGGCCTTGCGCCAGGCGGCGCCGCTCGCGACCGTCGACCAGAACCAGTCGCAGGTCGATGAAGCCGATGCCGAGATCGCCAAGACCAAGGCGCTCATCGCGCAGAAGCTCATCCGCGCGCCCTTCGCCGGCCGCCTCGGCGTGCGCCAGGTCGAAGTCGGGCAATATGTCGGCCCGGGAACGCCGATGGTGACGCTGACGGATCTCTCGCGGCTCTACATCAACTTCACCCTGCCCGAGAAGGAGGCCGCCGCGCTCCACGCCGGAAAGGGCGAGATCGAGCTCACCGTCGACGCCTATCCCGGCCAGGTCTTCAAGGCGGCGATCAACGCCGTCGAGCCGCAGATCTCGAGCGACACGCGCACCATAAAAGTGCAGGCGGTGATGGACAATCCCGAGGAAAAGCTCCTGCCCGGCATGTTCGCCAATGTCCGCGTCGTGCTGCCGTCGGAGCCCGACGTGGTGACGGTGCCCGAGACCGCGGTTCAGAACACGCTTTACGGCGACAGCGTCTATGTCGTCCGGCCGGGAGGCCGCGACGCCAAGGGCCAGCCGGTGCTGGTGGCCAAGCGCGTGCCGGTGACCACCGGCGCCCATCTCGACGGCCGCGTCGCCATTCTCTCCGGCGTCGTCGCCGGCGACCGCGTCGTCGCGCTCGGGCAGAACAAGGTGCTGTTCGACGGCCAGCCGGTGGTGCCGAGCGCCGAAGGCCCGCTGGCGCCGCCGGCGCAGATTCCGCTCAACTAATCACGGCGCCCCGCGGGGGAGGCACGAAGCGATGAGCTTCACCGATCTCTTCATCCGTCGTCCGGTCCTCTCGGTGGTGGTGAGCCTGCTCATCCTGCTGATCGGCGCCGTCGCCGGCTTCAACCTGCCGATCCGGCAGTATCCGAAGCTGGAGAACACGGTCATCACCATCACCACGCTCTATCCCGGCGCGCCGGCGGAGCTCATCCAGGGCTTCATCACCACGCCGATCGAGCAGGCGGTGGCGACGGCCGAGGGGCTCGACTACGTCACCTCGAACTCGATCCAGGGGACGAGCACGATCCAGGCCTATGTCCGGCTCAACTACGATCCGAACAAGGCGATGACCGACGTCATGGCCAAGGTGCAGCAGGTCAAGTTTCTGATCCCGCCCGAGGCGCAGGACCCGGTCATCGTCAAGCAGACCGGACAGACCACCGACGTCATGTATATCGGCTTTGCCAGCAACACGGTGTCGAACGCGGCGATCGCCGACTATCTCTCGCGCGTCGTCCAGCCGCTGATGGCGACCGTCGACGGCGTGGCCCAGGCCGAGATCCTCGGCGGACAGACCTTTGCCATGCGCATCTGGCTCGATCCCCTGCGCATGGCGGCGCGCGGCATCTCTGCCGACGACGTGGCGCAGGCGATCCGCGCCAACAACTTCCAGGCGGCGCCGGGCCAGCGCAAGGGCTACTACACCGTCACCAACGTCACCGCCGATACCGGCCTCACCGATGTCGACGCGTTCAAGCGCATGGTGGTGAAGGCGAGGAACGGCGCCCTGGTGCGCATCGAGGACATCGCCCAGGTGGCGCTCGGGCCGCAGAACACCGACACCGCCGTGTCGATGAACGGCGAGCACGCCGTCTTCCTCGGCATCCAGGTGACGCCCACCGGCAACCCGCTCAGCGTCGTCAAGGACATCCGCGCGCTCCGGCCGGAGATCGAGCGCACCCTGCCGCCCGGCGTCACCATGAACGTCGCCTATGACGGCACCGTGTTCATCCAATCCTCGATCAACGAGGTGGTGCGCACTCTCGTCGAGGCGGCGCTCATCGTCATCGTCGTCATCTTCCTCTTCCTCGGCTCGCCGCGCTCGGTCGTCATCCCGATCGTCACCATCCCGCTGTCCCTCGTCGGCATCATGTCGGTGATGCTGGCGCTGGGCTTCAGCCTCAATCTTCTGACCCTTCTCGCCATGGTGCTGGCGATCGGCCTCGTCGTCGACGACGCCATCGTCGTCGTCGAGAACGTCTACCGCCACATGGAGGAAGGGAAAACCCCGCTGCAGGCGGCGCTGGTCGGGGCGCGCGAGATCGTCGGCCCGATCATCGCCATGACGATCACGCTGGCCGCGGTCTATGCCCCGATCGGTCTCTTGGGCGGCCTCACCGGCGCGCTCTTCCGCGAGTTCGCCTTCTCGCTCGCCGGCTCCGTCATCGTCTCCGGCGTGATCGCGCTGACGCTCTCGCCGATGATGTGCGCCACCCTCCTGAAACGCGAGACGCTCGAGGGCCGCTTCCCCCGCCTCATCGAGCGCGGCTTCGGCGCCCTCGCCGATTTCTACGCGCGGCTCCTCGCCCGCGCCTTGGCCTATCGGCCGGTCGTCTATGTCTTCGCCCTCGCCATCCTCGCGGCGATCGCCTTTCTCTTCCTCCACACCAAGGGCGAACTCGCGCCCGAGGAGGATCAGGGCGTGCTGTTGGCGCTCTCCAAGGCGCCGCAATATGCCAATCTCGACTATACGGAGGCCTACAGCCAACAGCTCGACGCCGCCTACACCTCCTTCCCCGAGACCGACCATACCTTCATCATCAGCGGCACGGCCGGGCCCCAGCAGGGCTTCTCCGGCTTCGTCACCAAGCCCTGGAACGAGCGCACGCGCTCGACCAAGCAGCTGACGCCGCTGGTGCAGCAGGCGGTGAGCAAGATCCCCGGCCTCAACACCTTCGTCTTCTCGCCCTCGCCGCTGCCGACCGCCATATCGGGGCTGCCCTTCCAGATGGTGATCAGCGCGCCGGACGATTTCGAGACCATCTACAACGCCATGGAGAAGCTCAAGGCCGCGGCGCGGCAGAGCGGGCTCTTCATCGTCACCGACAGCGACCTGCGCTTCGACAACCCGACGATCAACGTCCATATCGACCGCTCCAAGGCGAACGATCTCGGCGTCAGCATGCAGTCGATCGCCGACACCCTGGCGGTACTGGTCGGCGAGAACTTCATCAACCGCTTCGATCTCTCCGGGCGCAGCTATTACGTCATTCCCCAGGTGCCGCGCGCCGACCGGCTCACGCCCGACGCGCTGACGCGCTACTACGTCACCACCGCCAGCGGCGATCAGATCCCGCTCTCGACCGTGGTGACGCTCACCTCCAGCACCGGCGCCAACGCGCTGACCCAGTACAATCAGCTCAACTCCGCCACCTTCCAGGCGGTGCTGATGCCCAACGTCACCATCGGACAGGCGGTCGATTTCTTCGAGAAGGCGACGCAATCGCTGCCCAAGGGGTTCTCCCACGACTATTTGGGCGATGCGCGGCAGTACTCGCGCGAAGGCAACACGCTCACCTACACCTTCGTCTTCGCGCTGATGATCATCTTCCTGGTGCTGGCGGCGCAGTTCGAGAGCCTGCGCGATCCCCTGGTCATCCTGGTGAGCGTGCCGATGTCGGTGTTCGGCGCGCTGCTGCCGCTGTTCTTCTGGGTGGCGAGCCTCAACATCTATACCCAGATCGGCCTCGTCACCCTCATCGGCCTCATCAGCAAGCACGGCATTCTCATGGTCTCCTTCGCCAACGAGCTGCAGCGCCGCGAGGAGCTCTCCCGCGTCCAGGCCATCGCCCGCGCCGCGCGCGTGCGGCTGCGCCCGATCCTGATGACCACCGCGGCGATGGTGGTGGGCCTCATCCCGCTGCTCACCGCCTCGGGCGCCGGCGCCGCCAGCCGCTTCTCCATCGGCCTCGTCGTCGTCTCCGGCATGTCGATCGGCACGCTCTTCACGCTTTTCGTGCTGCCTGCCGTCTACTGCCTCCTCGGCAGCGACCACCGCGCCTCCCGCCGCGCCGCCCGCGAAGCGGAGATCGCGGCGATCTAGGCGGCGAAGGCGCGAAGCGCATTCGTCCCCGCGCAACGCACAGAGTTGTCGCGGCGGCGGAAGCGCCCCGGACTTGATCCGGGGCGCGAGAGCCGCACCCCTCCGGCT
>DASQSR010000549.1:0-5125 GCA_035642295.1 Allostellaceae bacterium
CCGCCGCGGCCGCGCGAGATCGGCGGCCCCAGCGGGCCGGAGCCGACGCGCTACGGCGATTGGGAGCGGAACGGCCGCTGCACCGACTTCTGAACGACCGCCGCGCCGCTCAGCGCGCTTGGTGACCGGCGGTGCCTGGGCTCCAGGGCGGCGGATCGCTGGCGGGAAAGCTCGCGTCCGACGCATGCTCGATCGCATCGCGGAGGGACGAGTGCCGCTCCTCCTGCCGATGTGCCCGCCCGCTGGTATCGATGCCGAGAGCCCGGTACAGCGCGCAGTGGCCGCCTGCGCCGCGCGTGACCAACCACGATCCCCGAGACGACGCGCTCGCCATCGCTGATGTTGCGCCAAGAGAGCGGCGCGGCGGTATCGGCCATGATCGGATCTCCCGGCATGAGGCGGTGCCCGCAGCGTCAGGCATGAGGCTAAGCGGGCGGCCCGGGGCGAGGTTCCGGACCGCGCCCTCGCGGCGCTGTTCACTCCGGGCTAGGCTCGAGTTCGACCGCGAAGGAGGATCGCCATGGAGTTCAGCGACCGGCACGTGATCGTCACCGGCGGCACGGGCGCGCTTGGCAGCGCGGTGGTCGGCGCCCTGCTCGAGCGTGGCGCCCACTGCCATGTGCCGTTCATTACCGCCGCGGAAGCGGCGGGATACCGCTGGCGCGCGCATGAGCGGGTGACGCTGGTGGCCTCCAACCTCGCCGACGAGGCGGCGGTGGCGGCGCTCTACGGCGGCGTCAGCCCGCTCTGGGCGTCGATCCATCTCGCCGGCGGCTTCGCCATGAGCGCCGTGGCCGATACCGGCAAGGCGGCGCTGCTGGCGCAACTCGAGACCAATTTCGTCAGCGCCTTTCTCTGCTGCGGCGCGGCGGTGAGAGGGATGCGCAATGCTGGCGGCGGACGCATCGTCAACGTTGCGGCACGGCCGGCGCTGGAGCCGCGCTTCGGTGCCGGCATGGCCGCCTATGCCGCGAGCAAGGCGGCCGTCGCGGCGCTAACCGAGGCGCTGGCGCAGGAAGTCGTGGGCGACGGCATCCTGGTCAATGCTGTGGCCCCCTCGATCATTGACACTCCCGCCAACCGCCAGGCTATGCCCAAGGCCGACCACGCGCTGTGGCCGAAGCCGGAGGAGATCGCCGCCACCATCCTGTTTCTCGCCTCTCCCGCGAACAGCGCGACGCGCGGCAGCGTCGTTCCGGTCTATGGCAAAGCCTGACGGTTGAGAGTCCCCGCGGCTGACCGCCTGCCGCGCGGGCATTGCCGGTTTTCGCGTCGGTGACTCCAAATTGTCATCGTCAGGCCGGCGTGCAGCCGCTAGGATGCGCGCCTCTTCGGAACCAACGAGGCGTCGGCGTGTCGGTCGACCCGATTTTCACCGCGGCAGAGCGATCCGCCGCCGCGCAAGCCATTGGCGAAAGCTTCCGTGCGCCGGCCGATCCGGGCGTCGGTGCGCGCGCTTCGACGGCGCTCAGCGACAGCGAACGCCGCCTCAACCTCGTTCTCGAAGCCGGCAGGATCGGCTGCTGGCAGCTCGATCTCGTCACCGGCACGCTCGACGCCTGCGCCCAGTGCCGCGCGCATTATGGGCTTGGCCCCGACGGCGATCTCACCTACCCGCGGCTGCTGTCGATGGTGCATCCGGCCGATCGCGCGCGCCGTCAGCGGGCGCTGCGCAACGCGCTCGCGAATGGCGATTATTGCTGTGAATACCGCGCGCGCTGGCCCGACGGCAGCGTGCATTGGCTGTCGGCGCGCGGGCAGGTCGTCCATGACGACACGGGGCAGCCCCTGCGGGTCATCGGCGTGCTGTTCGAGATCGACGAGCGCGCGCAACGCGAGAAGGAGCTGCGACGGCTCAACGCCGGGCTCGAGAAGTCGATGCGCTTGCGCATGCGCCAGCTCGAGAGCGAGGTCGAGGAGCGCGCGCGCGCCCAGGCCGCCGAACGCGCCAGCGAAGCGCGCTACGCCGCCGTCTTCGAGCACACCACCGCCGGCATCATTCTGCTTCACGTCGATGCCGACGGCCAGTTCATCTACGAGGCGGTCAACCCGACCCATGAGCGCTTCACCGGCATGGCGGCGGCGGAGTTCGTCGGCCTCACCTCCTATGACCTTTTTCCGCGCGAGCTGGCCGACCGCCTCGTCGGGCATTATCGCCGCGCGGTCGAGACCGGCGCGCCGTGCAGCTACGAGGAGACCTTTCCCTACCGCGCCGGCACGCGCGTGCTGCAGGCGACCGTGGTGCCGATTCGCGATTCCGGCGGCGTCATCGCCAAGCTGCTGATCAGCACGCACGACATGACCGCGCGCAAGCGCGCTGAAGAGACCCGGCGTCAGGGCCAGAAGATGGCGGCGGTAGGACAGCTTACCGGCGGCGTCGCGCACGACTTCAACAACCTGCTCACCGCCGTCATCGGCAATCTCGAGCTGTTGTCGCAACGCGTGCGCGAGCCCGCGCATGCGGTGCTGATCGACGCCGCCATGCGCGCCGCCGATCGCGGTGCCAGGCTGACGCAGCAGCTCCTGGCCTTCGCCCGCCGGCAGCGGCTCGAGGCGAAGCCGGTGGACCTCAACCACCTCGTCCTTGGCATGCGCGACATGCTGCTGTCGACGATCGGCGCCACCATTCGCATCGAGACGGCGCTGGCACGCGGTCTCTGGCCGGCGATGGTCGACGTCAATCAGACCGAGCTCATGCTGCTCAACCTCGCGATCAATGCGCGCGATGCCATGCCGGCGGGCGGCACGCTGACGATCGGCTCGGCGATGCTGAGCTTCGGGCCCGATCAACGCCGCCCGGCCGAGCTCGCGCCCGGCGACTATCTCGTGCTCTCGGTCGCGGACACCGGCACCGGCATGTGCGAGGAGGTACGCGAGCGGGCGTTCGAGCCTTTCTTCACCACCAAGGAAGTCGGCATGGGCAGCGGGCTCGGCCTCAGCCAGGTCTACGGCATCGCCCGCCAGCTCGGCGGTGGCGTCGAGATCGATAGCCAACCGGGGGCCGGCTGCACCGTGCGGGTCTATCTGCCGCGCGCCGATGCCGCGGCGGCGGCCGAGGCCGCGCCGGAAGCGGCCGCGCCCGTGCCGCCCGGCTCCGCGCGCATCCTGGTGGTCGACGACGATCCCGAAGTGCGCGAGCTCGTCGTCGCCTGCCTCGCCAGCTTCGGCTACGCCGCGATCGACGCGCCCGATGCGCGCCGCGCCCTCGACCTTATCGCCGAGGCGCCGCCCGATCTTGTCCTCGTCGATTTCGCCATGCCGGAGATGGACGGCGCCGAGCTGATCCGGCGGGCCCGGCACGCCCGTCCGCAGCTCAAGGCGATGTTCATGACCGGCTACGCGCAGGCGGCGCCGTTCGACGGCGAGATCGACGGCATTTCCGTTCTGCGCAAGCCGTTCAAGCTGCGCGAGCTCGCGGCAAAGCTCGACGCCGCGTTGCGCTGAGTGAGGAGGCGAAAAAAACCGCCCGCGGCGCGGGCCGCGGGCGGAGCGAAAGGTCGGGTATCGCCGGCGCTCAGTCGCGGCGATTGCCCAGCAGCTGCATCAACAGCACGAACAGGTTGATGAAGTCGAGATAGAGCTTCAGCGCGCCCATGATCGCCTTCTTGCCGGCGACCAGCGCACCGTCGCCCTCGTAATACATCTCCTTGATCATCTGCGTGTCCCAGGCGGTGAGGCCGACGAACACGACGACCCCGGCCACCGACAGCGCGAACTGCAGCGCCGAGGAGAGGATGAACATGTTGACGACGCCGGCGATGATGACGCCGATGAGGCCCATGAACAGGAACGAGCCGAAGCGCGACAGATCCGTCCTGGTCGTGTAGCCATAGAGGCTCATCGCCGCGAAGGTGGCCGCGGTGATGAAGAATACGCGGGCAACGCTGGCCCCGGTATAGACCAGGAAGATGCCGGCGAGCGACAGCCCCATCAGCGCCGCATAGCCCCAGAAGGTGGCCTGCGCCGCGCCGAGGCTCATGCTCTGGATGCGGAAGCTGAGCAGCATGACGAGGGCGAGCGGCGCGAGCAGCACGACCCAGAACAGGATGCTGCCGTAAATCGCCTGGTAGACGCCGGTGGTCACGGCGGCATAGGCGACGACGCCGGTGAGCGCCAGGCCGCCCGCCATGTAGTTGTAGACGCGCAGCATGAATTGGCGGAGGCCGACATCGACCTCTACCTCGGAAACCGCGGCGCTGCGCGCGGTCCAGCGGTTACCCGGATCATACGCCATAAGGCACCCCCGATAGGGTTAGTGACATTTGCTAGGGCATATTGGCACAGCCGGTGGTTAATTCAATGATGGCTCGACCGTAGCGGCTCTACCGCTATTCGTTGCGCAGGTAGGGGGCGGGCTTCGCGCCGAGCGCCCGCCAGGTGCCGAGATACCCGGCGACGAGCGTCAGCAGGGTCGCCAGCAGCGCCGTCGCCGCCACCGCCCCGGGAAGGAAATCCCAGTCCTGCTGCATGACGCGGGTGAGGACGAGGTACGCGGCGAGGGTGCCGAGCCCCGCGGCGATTGCCGCGGTGGCCGCGCCCAGGAGCCCGTATTCGATGAGGAAGGCCCGGGTGACGTCGCCCCGCGTCGCGCCCAGCACTTTCAGCACCACCGCCTCGTAGACGCGGCGGCGGTGGCCGGCGGCCATCGCCCCGGCCAGCACCAGCGTCCCGGCCGCCAGCGTGACGGCGGCGACGGCGCGCATGCCGGTGGCGATCGCCGCGACGATGGTGCTCACCGCCTCCAGCGCATCCTTCACGGCGATCGCCGAGACATTCGGGAAACGGTCGGTGACGGCGCGCTCCAGCGCCGCCTCTTCGCCGGGTGGAGTGCGCGCGGTGGCGATGTTCATCTGCGGCGCCCCGTCGAGGATGCCCGGCGAGAAAACCATGACGAAATTGATGCCGAGCGAGGTCCAGTCGATCTCGCGCAGATTGGCGATCGTGGCGGTGGCTTCGCGGCCGAGCACGTCGACGGTGATGGTATCGCCAATGCCAAGGCCCATGCCGCGCGCGATCTCGGTGTCCATCGACACGAGCAGGGGGCCGCGATAATCGGCCGGCCACCATCTTCCGGCGACGATGCGCGAGCCCTTGGGCGGCGTCGCCGCGTAGGTGAGACCGCGAT
>DASQSR010000550.1:0-6549 GCA_035642295.1 Allostellaceae bacterium
GGTGCGGAGGCGGTCGTGCAGCAGGCACGCAGGCTCGAAAGAGCGCCGCGCAGGGACATGTCGGTCGTCGAGAGCCAGACCGCGAACGAAGAGCCGCCGTGGTCGCGGCGCTCGCGGCTGTTTTTCATCCTCGGCGCCGCGACGCTGTGCTGGGCGGTGCCGGGAGCGATCATCTACTGGTTGGTGCGCTGACCTGCCCTTTGGGGTTGTGGCCGTTCTGCAACATCGCCCCAGCATCTGCGGAGAACCCTTTGATAACGCTTGCCGCTATCTCGGTTCACGGATACCAACGCGGAGGGGTAATGTGAATTCGGATGGTATGATGCGGCAAGCGATCAAGCTGCTGGCGGGGACCTGTGTCGCGGCGCTGGGGCTTCTCCCCGCCCTGGCGCCGAGCCCGGCCCTGGCTCAGTTCAGCGAGCCCCTGGAACCGGTCCCCACGCTGCCGGAAGGGCCGGTGGTGCCGTTCGTGCCGCAAGGCGGCTTCCTGCAGCAGGGCATGTCGGTGACCGAGCGGCCGCGGCCTGAGGTCGACCCGACCGGCGTGCGCTTCGGCGATTTCTTCTTCTTCCCGCGCGGCGAGGTCGATGAGGCCTACAACGACAACATTTTCGCCACCACCAACAACCCGACGGGCGCCTTCATCACCGTGCTGCAGCCAGGCTTCGATATCCGCTCGAACCTGCCGCAGAACGCGCTCAATATCAGCGCCGGCGGCGCCTTCTTCCGCTACGACAGCCATACCAACCTCAACAGCGACAACGGCTATGGCGACGTCAACGGCAAGCTCGACGTCGACAACACCCATTATTTCACCGGCGATGTCCGCGCCGAGCGCTCGCACATCGACATCGGCGCGCCCGAGGTGCCGGGCAACGCCGCGGCGCCGCTGACCTTCACCGACTACAACGCGACCATGGGCTTCAGCCAGTACCGGCTGCGCATCGGCTACGATCTCACCGCCACGGTGCGGCGTGAGGATTACGATGCGATCCCGCTGGTGGGCGGCAGCTCCACACCGGAAAGCCAGCTCGACAACTGGAGCTACCAAGCCACGGTGCGGCCCTATTACGAGTTCCAGCCGGGCTACCAGGCCTATTTCCGCGGCTCCTACAACAAGCGCGACTACGACCATGCCCAGGGCAACGGCGTGCCGACGCTGAGCTCCAACGGCTATCGCGTCGATGTCGGCGCGCGCATCAATCTCACCGGCGTCACCTATCTCGACGGCTTCGTCGGCTATCTCGCCCAGGACTACCAGGCGAGCAGTTTCGGCACGATCGGCGGGGTCGATTTCGGCGCCAATCTGGTGTGGAACGCAACCCAGCTCACCTCGGTCAGCTTCAAGACCGGACGCACCGTCGAGGACATCAACGAAGCCGTGCTCACCGGCGTCGCCGTCGCCAACTCGCCCGGCTATCTCGAGACCACGGCAGCGGTCAACGTCGATCACGAGCTGCTGCGCAACCTGCTGCTCAACGGCAACATCGGCTACACCAACGATGAATTCCAGAACATCACCCGCAGCGACAACTATTACAGCGCCGGCGCCGGGGTGAAATACCTGATGATGCGCAACCTCTATCTCGGCGGGACCTACACCTTCGAGCGCGTGCGCTCGAACGGCACCGCCGAGATGGCGCCCTACGACCGCAACATCATCATGTTGCGGCTGAGCACGCAGCTTTAGGTCTTTTCCGGGGTCTCAAGTGGCGCCGCGGCTACCCCGCACGGTGCGGGCTTTCGCGGTTGCTGCGGGCTCCGTGGCTAATCGGCACGGTGCGGGCTCCCGCGGTTGCTGCGCAACCGCTGACGCCCGCCCGCGACGATGCTGCGCATCGCGCGGGGCCTTACGGCGTCGCGCGGCCGTAGGTGTCTTCGAAGCGGACGATATCGTCCTCGCCGAGATAGCTGCCGGACTGCACCTCGATGACGTGCAGCGGGATCTTGCCGGGATTCTCGAGGCGGTGGGGCGTGCCGAGCGGGATATAGGTGGATTGATCCTCGTACAGCACGATCTCCTCGTTGCCGCGCACCACCTTGGCGGTGCCGTGCACCACCACCCAATGCTCGGCGCGGTGATGGTGCATCTGCAGCGATAGCTTGGCGCCCGGTTTCACCATGATGTGCTTGACCTGAACGCGGTCGCCGCTGTGGATCGAGCGGAAGCTGCCCCAGGGCCGGTGCACCAGGGGATGGGTCTTGGATTCGCTGCGTCCCGCGCGGTCGAGCCGCGCGACGATCTGCTTCACGTCCTGGGTGCGGTCGCGCCGCGCCACCATGACCGCGTCGGCGGTCGCGACGACGACGAGGTCTTCGACCCCGAGCGCGGTGACGAGGCCGTGCTCGGCGCGCAGATAGCTGTTGCGGACGTCCTCCGCGAGCACGTCGCCTTGCAAGACATTGCCGGCCGCATCCTTGCCACTCGCCTGCCAGAGGGCATCCCAGGTGCCGACATCGCTCCAGCCCATCTCGACCGGGATCACCGCCGCCTTGTCGGTGTGCTCCATGACGCCGTAATCGACGGAAGTATTCTCGGCGGCGGCGAAGCTCGCGGCGTCGAGGCGAAGGAAGTCGAGATCGCGCCGCGCATGCTCGAGCGCCGCCCGGCACGCCGCGACCGTCGCCGGATGCCGCCGCTCGAGCTCGGCGAGGAAAAGCGCGGCGGGGAACAGGAAAATCCCGCTGTTCCAGGAATATTCGCCGGTGGCGAGATAGGCTTCGGCGCGCGTGTGATCGGGCTTCTCGACGAAGGCTGCGACCTGGAAGGCGCCGTCGCAGCCGGCGATCGGCGCGCCGCGGCGGATATAGCCGTAGCCGGTTTCGGGACGGTCGGCGGCGATGCCGAAGGTGACGAGCCGGCCGCGCCGCGCCGCCGCGGCGGCGCGATCGGCGGCGGCGAGAAAGGCCGGCACGGTGGCGATGGCGTGGTCGGAGGGGAGCACGAGCATCAGCGCGTCGCCCTCGGTGGCGATGAGGAGAAGCGCGGCGATGGCGACGGCGGGGGCGGTGTTGCGGCCGATAGGCTCGAGCACGATCGCCTCGGGCTTGATCCCCGCGAGCCGCAGATGCTCGGCGACGATGAAGCGGTGCTCGTCATTGGCGATAACGAGCGGCGGCGCGAAGCGGCCGCTGTCCGCCACCCGCAGCGCCGCTTCCTGCAGCAGCGAGCGCTCGGAGACGAGCGGCAGGAGCTGCTTGGGAAAAAGCGCCCGCGACAGCGGCCAGAGCCGGGTCCCGGACCCGCCCGACAGGATCACCGGGTGGATCCGCCCGGCCTGCTCCTTGCCTGATGCCATCGCCTTGTGCTCCTAACCGACGGGACAGCCTAACCGCGGCCGCGGGCGCCGGCAAACCCGCAGCGGCGGCAAGGGCTCACGTCGGGAGCTTTTCGACATCGGCCGCGAAGGCCGGCCAGGCGGTATCGCGCGGCGAGATCGCGGCGACCGGCAAGGGCCAGGAAATGGCGAAGGCGGGATCGTCATGGCGGAGTCCGGCAGCGGCCTCGGGCGCGTGGAAGGCGGAAATCAGGTAGAGGATTTCGGTGTCGGGGGCGAGCGTCTGGAACCCGTGGGCGAAGCCTGCGGGTATGTAAAGCGCGCGGCGGTTGGCGGCCGAGAGCTCGAAGGCCTCCCACCTCCCGCGCGTCGGCGAGCCCGGGCGCAGATCGACCGCCACGTCCCAGAGGGCGCCCGAGAGGCAGCGCACGAGCTTGGCTTCGGCATGGGGCGGGCGCTGGTAATGGAGCCCGCGCAGCGTGCCGCGGCGATGGTTGAAGGAGAGGCTCGCCTGGGCGAGACCGGGGTCGAGCCCGTGCTCGGCGAATTCGCGGGCGCACCAGGCGCGCGCGAACCAGCCGCGCTCGTCCCGATGCGGCTCGAGCTCGACGAGCATCAGGCCGGCGAGCCGGGCAGGGGTGAAGATCATGCTTCCGCGGCGCGCTCCGCCGGCTCGCGGAAATAGAACTCGCCGTCGATCTGCCGGGTGGCGACGAGGTATTTGAGCTGCTGCAGCCGGGTGAAGGCGCGGTAGCCGAACATCTCCTTGGTCATGGCGATGCGCTCGAAGATCTCGCGCAGCTGACGGGCGCCGCGCTCGGCCGTCCAGCTGCAGCGGAAGCCGGGCAGGTGGCGGCGGATCTTGGCGAAGGAGACGCGGTAGCTGCGCGTGTCGCCGCTTGGCGGCCCGTAGGTCAGGACGCAGCCGGGAAAGGCCGCAGCGACGATGTCGGCGATCTCGCGGATGCGGTAGTTCTGTTCGTCGCTGCCGACATTGAAGATCTGATTGTGCACGTGCTCGCGCGGCGCCTCGAGCGCCAGCAGGATCGCCTCTGAGATGTCCTCGACATGGACCAGCGGCCGCCAGGGCGTGCCGTCGCTCGTCATCTTGATCTCGCCGCCGGTCCAGGCGTGGCCGGCGAGGTTGTTGAGCACGATGTCGAAGCGCATGCGCGGGCTCGCGCCATAGGCGGTGGCGTTGCGCAGGAAGACGGGGGTGAAGCGCTCGTCGGCGAGCGCCTGGACGTCGCGCTCCACCAGCATCTTGCAGCGGGCATAGGCGGTTTGCGGGCGGACCTCGGACTCCTCGGTGCGCGGCGCGTCGCTGCCGGCGCCATAGACGCTGCAGGAGGAGGTGTAGACGAAGCGGCGGACGCCGGCGGCCTGGCAGGTGCGGGCGAGATCGACGGAACCGCGGTGGTTGATCGCGTAGGTGAGCTGCGGATCGTGCTCGCCGAGCGGATCGTTCGACAGCTCCGCGAGATGGACGACGGCGTCGAAATCGACGACATCGGCGGCGTCGACCTGGCGGATGTCGAGCCGCGCCGGCGGCGGCCGGCGCTTGCCGTCCTCGTAGAGCCAGCCATTGCGGTAGAAGCCGCTATCGAGGCCGCTGACGCGGTGGCCATGCTCGGCGAGATAGGGCCCGAGCACCGCGCCGATATACCCGTCCGCTCCCGTGACCAACACCTTCATTCCGGGCTCCGCTGCTGGTGGCTCGCGCGCGCTGCCGGCGCACCGCCGGTAAGACGCGCCGCGCTGCGAAAATAAGCTGCCGGTTGAACGTTTGCTGTCCGCCTTGGTTCCGGCATGGCGCCGCCGCGGCGGTTGCGCTAAGCCCTGGCGCGGCGAAAGCGAAGCGGGAGGGAACGGGGATGATCGAGCTTTACACCTGGACGACCCCCAACGGCCGCAAGGTCTCCATCATGCTGGAGGAGACGGGCCTTGCCTATCGCGTCCATCCCGTCGATATCAGCAAGGGCGAGCAATTCCGCCCCGAGTTCGTCGCCATCAATCCCAACAGCAAGATCCCGGCGATCGTCGACAGCGACGATCCGGAAGGCGGACCGCTTCGCCTGTTCGAGTCCGGCGCGGTCCTGATCTATCTCGCCGAGAAGACCCGAATGCTGCTGCCGCACGGCGCGACCGCGCGGCTCGAAGCGCTGCAATGGCTGATGTTCCAGATGGGCGGCGTCGGCCCGATGTTCGGCCAGGCGCATCACTTTCTGCGCGCCGCGCCGGAGCCGGTGCCTTATGGCATCGAGCGCTACGCCCGGGAGACGCGGCGGCTCTACGGCGTGCTCGACGGGCGTCTTGCCGCCGCGGAGTATCTCGCCGGCACCTATTCGATCGCCGACATCGCCACCTTTCCGTGGGTCGCGCGCCACGAGTGGCACAAGGTCGATCTCGCGGAGTTTCCCAACGTCAAGCGCTGGTACGACGCGATCGCCGCGCGGCCTGCCGTGGCGCGCGGGATGCGGGTGCCGGGCTGAGCCGCCTCAGATGGCGGCGCGGCGGCGGCCGGGACGGCGCGCGGCGTTGGCGCCGGCGAAGGCGACGAGCTCGGGCGGAGCATCGCGGTCGAGCGCGCGCAATTCGGCGCGGCAGCGCTCGAGCGCCTGCAGATCGCGAGCATCCTCGCGGTCGGCGATATCCATGTAGCTGATCTTGATTTCGACGAGATCGAGCAGCATCTCGATCGTGCGCTTCGAGAGAGACATCTCCCACCTCCCACATGTCTCTTGTCGTGCATGATCGCCGGCCTTTTCTTAAAATGCGGTGAATGGGATACGAGGAAATGCGCGCGGCGCGATCTTTCCGCCGGCGAAATCATCGAGCGCCCCGCGTTGACACCATCGGCGCGCAGCGGCTAGAACCCCGTTCAGCATACGCCGTGTACGAGCGCACTCTTTGGTGGAGGGGTGGCCGAGTGGCTGAAGGCGGCGGTTTGCTAAACCGTTATAGGGGGAATACCCCTATCGTGGGTTCGAATCCCATCCCCTCCGCCACCCCGCGCTGCGATCGCACGCGAGAGCCGGAAGACGCGCCGTCTGCTTCCACGCGTGGGCGAGCGGGTCGTAGACACGGTCACGCCCCGATGCTGAGCATGCCGGCAATTTCGCCCGATTGCCCCGATCAAGTCTGAACCGCTTCCCGGCCCCGTGCACCGCCAAGGGGAGGAACGAGTGCCGGCCCGCGTAACCGGGGCTTCAAGCATCTCATCGCAACGCTACCAGAGTTTACTGGCTTGTCCGCGCGCACAATCGACCCC
>DASQSR010000551.1:0-13444 GCA_035642295.1 Allostellaceae bacterium
ATAACCTTCTGCGTCCTGGCGCGCGCCGAATCAGACGAGGCGGGGCGGCTCATCCACGCCAGCATCGGGCTCGCACGGCCGGCCGACCCGGAGATCTACGGCTACATCTCCGAGCATCACGGCTTCGGCATGACTGGACAAGAAAGCGGTGACTACGCCGAGGATCTCGCCGCCACCATGCTGGCCTCGACCCTCGGCATCGATTTCGATCCCGACGCCGCCTGGAACGAGCGCAAGAAGCTCTACGAGCACACCCACCTCATCATCGAGAGCCTGTCGATCACCGCCGCGACCCAGGCGCAGGCGGGCGGACGCTGGACTTGCGCCGTCGCCGCCGCCGTGTTTCTGCCGCAGAGTATAAGCGCCATTCTAGATCAATAGGTTAGACGTGATTTCGCTCGGCTCATGACGCACTATCCAACAAAAAACGCTCGCTGACGCGCAAGCTGCTCTGGGTGCTGCTGCCCTACGTCGAGCGCGCAGATTCGCGCCACCGAGCGCGGTTGCCAGCGGTATTCGATGCTAGAGCGCGGGGCAGCGTCGCGCTGAGAAGCGCAGAAACCCTAGGGTTCTCATAAGTTGATTTTGAATTGCTCAAAAGAAGGGTCGAGATCAGCGACCTCGACCCGCGTGCGATGGGGAACTCAGTTAGACGTGGCTGCGTCCGTCCTGAGGCGTGCAGCACCGTTGCGATCGCTGACACCATTGCACGCCCGCTGGGACTGCGGGCAGGAGGTCCCGCGGCTCCGCCTAGCTCAAGGTTGATGCCAAAATTACCCTGCGGTCGTTAGAATCCGGTGGGTGCCAATATTGTCACGTTGTTTAGCTGCAGCTGATTGACGTTGATGTTCTGGCTGGACTGCAGAACGCCTACGCCGTTCAGCGAGCCGGTCGTGCTCAGGACGCTGCTTTGGAAGCCGGTATTCGTGTTAATGCCACCCGGCCACGCGAGCGCAAAGGGGATCGCGATCAGGCCGCCGAGACCAACTCCCGCGGTGGCCTCGTCAAGCTGAGCGTCCGTCAGGTCCACCGGTTGCTTCGCGTACGCTGCGCCGATGGAACCCAAGAGCGCCGCCGCGGCCACCAGACTGCGAACTTTGTCGCGCATTCCGCTCTCTCCCTAAAAAAGCGGTGAGCGTCGCGGATCGTCTGCGACAGCATTGAAGTGGTGATTTTTTTCTTCTGTAGCTTCCATCATAAGTCGTAGCTATGTCACCCACCGGTGCGCGCGTCTCTCGGGTCGCCCAGGTGAGCGTCGACCGCGCAGATTCGCGCAGGCGAGCGCGGTTGCCGTCGGTATTTGACGCTAGATCGCAGGGCAGCCGTCGGGCTGGGCGCCTGAGTCTGCAATCACGAGTTGTTTGAGAATTTATCAAAAGAGAGCGATCGACTTTTCAGTCTTCTTCTCCGCTGGCATCTCTCTGCCGCAGCATCCCGACCGGCAAGGCGCTTAGCCTCGATCCCCGGGCGTTGTCTTCCGCAGGGCGGCGTGGTGTAACTAGGCGGCGAGGGATGCCCCTTTAGGGAGGAGAACCGCTTTGGAAACGTCGAAGAAGAACCGGCAGCCGCGGCTTCGCAGCCGGGACTGGTGGGACAATCCGGACAATCCCGGCATGACCGCGCTCTACCTCGAGCGCTATCTCAATTTCGGATTGACGCTGGAAGAGCTGCATTCGGGGAAGCCGATCATCGGCATCGCCCAGACCGGCAGCGACCTTTCGCCCTGCAACCGGCACCACCTGGAGTTGGCCCAGCGTGTCCGCGCCGGCATTCGCGACGCGGGCGGTATTCCCCTCGAGTTTCCGGTGCATCCCATTCAGGAAACGGGCAAGCGTCCGACCGCGGCGCTCGACCGCAACCTCGCTTATCTTGGTCTCGTCGAAATCCTCTATGGCTATCCGCTCGATGGCGTGGTGCTGACCACCGGTTGCGACAAGACCACTCCAGCCTGCCTGATGGCTGCCGCGACCGTCGACATTCCCTCGATTGTGCTCTCCGGCGGTCCGATGCTCGACGGCCATGCCGGCAAGCAGCTCGTCGGCTCCGGCATGGTGGTCTGGGATGCAAGGCGCCAGCTCGCTGCGCGCGAGATCGACTACAAGCAGTTCATGGACATCGTCGCGTCTTCGGCGCCCAGCATCGGCCACTGCAATACCATGGGGACGGCAAGCTCCATGAACGCCATGGCCGAGGCGCTCGGCATGTCCTTGCCCGGATGCGCCGCGATCCCGGCGCCCTATCGCGAGCGCGGCCAGATCGCTTATGCGACCGGTAAACGCATCGTCGAGATGGTCCACGAAGGGTTGAAGCCATCGCAGATCCTGACGCGTGCCGCGTTCGAAAATGCCATCGTATGCGCGTCGGCGATCGGCGGCTCGACCAATTGCCCGCCCCATGTCAACGCCATCGCGCGCCATATCGGGGTCGAGCTCGCCAATGACGACTGGGATCGCATCGGCTACGACATTCCGCTTCTCGTCAACATGATGCCGGCCGGCGCTTATCTCGGCGAAGAGTATTACCGGGCGGGCGGGCTTCCGGCGGTTATCGGCGAGCTCATGCGCGCCGGCAGGATCCGCGAGGATGCCCTGACGGTGACCGGCAAGACCGTCGGCGAGAACAACCGCGATGCGGCGAGCCTCGACCAGGAGGTGATCCGGCCCTACACCCGCCCGCTCAAGGAGAAGGCGGGCTTCGCCGTGCTCAAGGGTACGCTCTTCGACAGCGCGATCATGAAGACCTCGGTGATCTCCGAGCAGTTCCGCCGCCGCTATCTCTGCTGCCCCGGCGACGAGGACGCCTTCGAGGGACGCGCCATCGTCTTCGACGGGCCGGAGGACTACCACCGGCGGATCAACGATCCCGAGCTCGGCGTCGACGAGAATTGCGTTCTCGTCATTCGCTATGTCGGACCGATCGGGTATCCCGGTTCCGCCGAGGTGGTGAACATGCTGCCGCCCGACGCCCTGGTGCAGCGCGGCGTGAGCGAGCTTCCGTGCATCGGCGACGGTCGCCAAAGCGGCACCTCCGGCAGCCCCTCCATCCTCAACGCCTCGCCCGAAGCCGCCATCGGCGGCGGCCTTGCGCTGCTGCGCACGGGTGACCGCATTCGCATCGACTTGAAGCGCCGCCGCGCCGACATTCTCGTCTCCGAGGCCGAGCTGGCAGAGAGGCGGCGAACGCTCAAACTGCCGGAGCTGGTCAACCAGACGCCGTGGCAGGAGCTCTACCGTCAGCATGTCGGCCAGCTCGCTTCCGGCATGGTGCTCGAGATGGCGGTGAAATATCAGCACGTGGTCGAGCGCTTCGGCACGCCGCGCGACAACCATTAAGCCGCCGTCCTCCATTCGCCTCAAGGCCAAGCGGTGCGCCCCGCTTTGGGGCGGTCTCGATGGAACCGTCTTTCCGCCGCAGGCGGTAGCAAAATGTGCGAAGAGCATGGCCGCCTCGCCTGTCGGCCGGCCGGCGAAGGGCGACGTCGGCGCGAATCGGCCGGCCCCGCGGGCGAGCGGCGGACGCCGCGTTCCCGCGCCGTGACAGGCGGTCCCGGCCAAGTCAGGGCGGATGGGTCTTGGGATCGGGTACCGGGCAAGGCTGCTTCTGACTGTCGAGGAACTGGTTCACAGAGGTTTCGCCCGAGGTCAAGGCACCCGAGATCACGCCGAGATGCCGCTCGCGCCAGTAGTCGACATAGGCCTTCGGCAGCTCGCCGCCGATATGGCGCGAGCAGATGCCGTTGTCCTGGTTCAAATTCCAGCTGTTGAAGATCTGCTCGATAAAGCGCAGGCAGTGCTGATAGCGCTGCGCTGCCGCCTCGGTGCGCTCGGCGGTTCCAGCGGCGCAATCCCGATAGAGCCCGCCGGCGGTCCTGTAGACGTACTCCTCCGCCAAAGCGGTGGAGGATGCCGACGCCGCGACGAGAATCGCGAGGAGACAGACCTTGCTCCTGCGTCGGGATTTCGTCCGCACCCCGCTATGGCGAGCCGGGCGGACCATCGGCTCGGAACTTGCCGCTCTCACGGGTCGCCGATACGCCGGGCGGCGTCAGCAGGATCCAGCGCAGGCGGATGCGCGGCGCGCGTCCCGCTGGCGTCGCGATTGCCAGCGCCAAATCGTGGTTCGGGGTCGGTTGCCAGCGCGACACATGCCAGCGCTCTGCGCGGTCCGGGCATTGGTCACCGAAATGAAGGCGCGGCGCGCCATCATCGAGCTCAAACCAAAACCCGTCGAGAGGGAGCGAGACCCCCATGCCGCGCGCCTTGATGTAGGCCTCTTTGAGAGTCCAATAAGCGAGGAAGCGCCGGTGCCGTTCTTCGGGTGGGACCGCCGCGAGATCATCGATCTCCGTTGGCGCGAAGACCGCCGGCGCGATCGCCAGCGGGTCAAGCACGCGTTGGATATTCTCGACGTCGACCCCGATCTCGCCGCCTCGGGTGACCGCGCAGGCGACCAGTCCCTCGGTGTGCGAAAGGTTGAACCGCAGATCGCGATGGCATGCAGGCGCCGCGACGAACGGGCAGCCATAGGCATTGGTCTCGAACGTCCAGGCTTCCTCCGCTACCGCCGCATAGCGCGACAAGGTCGTGCGCAGCAGAACGCGGCCGATCAGGTACTGATCGGCGGCACCTTGTGCCAGGAAGCGCTGCCAACGCTCCTGCTCGCCGGCGCTGAGCCGCTGCGCATAGCGCGCCCGCAGATGCGGTTCGAGCGTGTCCAGCCGCGTCAGCCAGACATCGACGTCGTTCTCGTCGAGCGGGAGCGTTGCCGCGGGCGAGGTCTCCAAAGCGAGGACTAGGGGCTGAGCGTGAACATCGGCACCGGTGGGCCGCCATCGCTCGGCTTGAAGACGAGCGATACCTTTCGCCCGATGCGGATCGCATCGAAATCGCAGTCGACGATGTTGGTGAGGAGGCTCACGCCTTCCTCAAGCGCGACATAAGCGATCGCATAGGGGATGGGAGCGCGGCGCATGATGCTGAACGAGTAGATCGTGCCCCGCCCGGAAGCGGCGCGCCATTCTGTCCTGTCGCTGAAGCAGAACGGGCAAAGCGCGCGCGGGTAGTAGTGGAACTCGCCGCAGGCGGCGCATTTCTTGAGGAGCAGCTTGCCTTCCGCCGCCGCGTCCCAGAACGGCTTGGTCTCGGGATTGACCGGCGGCGCCGCTATCGCTTTTTCGCTCTGCGCCATCAGACGCTACTCCCGCTCGAGAATGAGAGTGGCGCTGCCATGCCGGGTTCCGAGCGAGCCGCCAGTGCCATGGGCCAGCGCCAGATCGCAGTTGCGCACTTGCACCTCGGGGTGCGCTTCGCCGCGCAGCTGCCGCACTGCCTCGATCACCTTGGTCATGCTGCCGCGATTTCCCGGGTGATTGTTGCAGAGCCCTCCGCCATCGGTGTTGAAGGGCAGCTTGCCGGTGCCCGAAATCAGGTTGCCGTCGGCGACGAAGGTACCGCCCTTGCCCTTGTGGCAGAAGCCGAGATCCTCGAGGGTCATCACTACGGTGATGGTGAAGCTGTCATAGATCGAGGCGTACTTGATATCGCCGGGCGCGACGCCCGCCTCGGCGAACGCGAGTGGCCCTGAATGGACGGCTGCCGAATAGGTGAGATCGACCTTGCCGCCCATCTGATTTTTGCTCGCCTCGCCGGCGCCGATAAGTTTGACGAGTGGGCGCTTGAGGCTCTTCGCCACCTCCGGCGCGGCGACGATGAGCGCGCCGCCGCCGTCGGTGATAACGCAGCAATCGAGCCGATGCAGGGGATCGGCGATCATGGGCGAGGCAACGACATCCCCGACGGTGACGACCTCACGCAGGAGCGCATGCGGGTTGTGCTGCGCGTGGTGCGATGCCGCAACCTTGACCCAGGCGAGCTGCTCGCTGGTCGTGCCGTATTGGTACATGTGGCGCATCGCGCACATGGCATACATGTTGGCGACCGCCGGCGCATAGGGCGCCTCGAACTGTACGTCCGGCGCGGCGGCGCCGTAGTTGCGCGGCTGTGTCCCTGTCGCCATGCCCTCGGCGCGCGGACGTCCGGCGAGCGTGATCAGCGCGACGCGGCATTTTCCGGACGCGATCGCCTGAGCGGCATGGGCGACATGGATCGTGTAGGACGAGCCTCCGGTCTCGGTCGTGTCCATGTGCCTGACCTTGAGGCCGAGATAGTCGATCATCGACAGCGGACCGAGGCCAGGTGCATCGCCGGCACAGAAATAGCCGTCGACGTCGTCCTTGCCGAGGCCGGCATCCTCGAGCGCGCCTTTGGCGACCTCGGCATGGAGCTGGGCCAGCGACTTGTCCGGCGCGTAACGCGTGGGATGCTCAAAGGCGCCGACGATATAGGCTTTGCCTTTGATGCTCATGGCGGCGCCGCCCCCTCTGCCAAGGCCGTCTCGACCAGGCGCTGGGCGTCGAATTCCTCGGCGACGCGATTGTCCTCCTCGAGCATCGTCGCACTGTCGCGATCGGCGTACCGGATCGCGCCCAGATCCTCGAAGGCCTTGCGGACACGCTCGCCCAGCAGCCCGATGTCTCTCACCGTCGGCACGATGCGGCTGAAGAGCCGCGAGCGGAACTTGTGCGTCGCGAGCGCCTCCTCGTGGATCCTCCGGCACTCCTTGAGGTCGAAGCCCATCGCCGCCCAGACGTCCGAGGGATCGAGCCGGTCGCGCATGAGATAGCAGGCCTCGACCAGGAACTCCTCGCGCCGGTCGCGCTCGGCCTCGGTCAGCTGCGGATAGTAGTCGCGCAGTGCCAGGCGTCCGAACGCAACATGGCGCGCCTCGTCCTGCATTACATAGGCGTTGACCTGCGCCGCCAGCGAGTTGCCGGCCTTGTCGCGAATGCTCTGAAAGGAGGCGAGCGCCAGTCCTTCGATCACGACCTGCATGCCGAGATAGGTGAAGTCCCACTCCCGATGCTCGATCACATCGGCGAGCAGACCCTGGAGCTGCGCGTTGATGGGAAACACCAAGTTGAACTTCTCGTGCAGTAGCCGCGAATAGGCTTCGACATGCCGTGCTTCGTCGATCACCTGCGTCGCCGCATAGAACTTGGCGTCGAGCTTCTCCACCTGCTGCACGATCTTCGCCGTGCAGATCAGCGCCCCTTGCTCGCCGTGCAGAAATTGCGAGATCTGCCAAGCCTGGGATCGGCGGCGGTACTCGACGATCTGCTGTGGTGAGAGCTTGTTCCACAGCGGTGAGCCATGGAGGGAGATCGTCTCGTCCGGCAGCAGCATGGGATTTTCGGCGTCGAGCTGCTGCGACCAGTCGATGCGCCGCCCGGCATCCCATTGCTGGCGCTTCCCTTTGTCGTAGAGCGCCAGCAGCTCGGCTCGCCCGTCATCGTATTCCCAGCGAAACGCTGTCTGCTGCGGCGAAACGAGGCTCCAGCTCATGTCAGCCGGAGCCGCGACGTAGCGGGAATGGGTGCTCATAGCTCCTCCGGGCGCCATGCTACATCACTTCCGGGCCCCGCAACACCAGCTTGCGGGGCGGGGCTTGGCGCGTCGCTCCTCCGCTCGGTCCACCCCGAAACGCGCCGGTTCGTCCGATTATCTTTGCGTCGCCGGAGTGTTTGGCGGCGCGTCGAGAGCCAGAGCGAAGAGTTCACGCGGCGCCCGGACCCCGCGCAGGGCGTGGTGCCCGAGCGGCTCGAGGCGCCCCTCCGGCAGCGCCGCGGCCGCAGCGAGCTCGGCCGAAACCAGCACCTTGCGGCCAAGCGGCTCGCACAGGGCCTCCATGCGCGCGACCTCGTTGACCGCCGGGCCGATGACCGTGAAGTCCAGCCGGTCGGCGGCGCCGATATTGCCGTAGAGGACCTCGCCGAGGTGGAGCGCGATATCGACGGCGGCGATCGGCTTGCCGGCGCGACCGCGCGTGTCGTTGAGCGCGTCCAACGCGCGCGTCGCCTCGGCCGCCGCATCGAGCGCCGAACGACAGATCGATGCGCGGCAGCTGCCTGCCACCGGGAAGATCGCCAGCATGCCGTCGCCCAGGAATTTCAGCACTTCGCCGCCGCGCGGCCGGAGCGACGCGGCCAGCGTCTCGAACACCTCGTCGAGGAGCTCGATCAGTTCCGCGTCGCCCGAGGCGTCGGCAATGGCGGTGAAGCCGCGGAGATCGGCGTACCACAGCACCGCATGAATGCTTTCGACCGAGCCGCGCTCAATGGCGCCGGCGTGAACGCGCCGCCCCGCATCGCCGCCGAGATAGGCGACGAGAAGGCTGCTCGCAATCGTGTGCGTGGCATAGCTCATCATCGCCAGCGAAAGGGCCGGCAACACGGCCTTCAGCAGCGTCAGATCGTCGTCGCTCCAGCCTCCCGCATGCTGCGTGACGAAGGAATAGGCGACGCCGGAGCCGAAGGACGGATCGCCTTCCGTGCCGAAGCGAAAGAGCATGGCGAAATAATCGGTGGCTCCGGCGGCGGCAAACTCGCCGAATACCGGAAACTCGTGCGATGCGTCGGGACCGGCAATGCGGCGGCGCAGGTGAAGAGAGCCTCCCGAGCCGGCTTCCGGCTGCCGCAGCATGTAGGCGAAGGGGCTGTCGAGCCAGTTCGGCCCAAATTGCTCGATGCGGTCCCAAGAAGCAGGCTGGATGGCGTTGAGGTCGCGCCGCCACGTGTAGCCGTAGCCCGACCATTGCGGGTGAAGCGTAGTCATCCCGGCGAAGGCGCGCCAGAGCGGCGTGCCGGCTGCCACGAGGCGCTGGCAGAAGTTATCGAACAGCGCTTCCGCACCGGCCCCGCGGAGGCCTTGCTCGACCGCCCAGATGTGAAGCTCGACGATGCGCCGGCCGACTGCATCGTCGAAGAGCAGCGGCCGCTGCGGCTCGAGAGGCCTGGGAAGGTCGCCGGTCATCTCGCTCGCGAGGCCTCCCGGGTTGCTAGCGCGTCATTCCCACCTTAGTACTGCTCCCGCACCACCGCCAAGAGCACGCGGTTCGCCTCGTCGCGCCGCGCCGGGGTGTCGATGCCGTCGAGGTGTCCGTCGACGCCGCTCCGCACGAGAAGGAGATTCCCGCCCGCGAGCCGAAAGCCGAATTCGGCCGTGCTGTAGCCCGGTCGAACCACCTCGATCTCGAGCAGGGAAGGATCGCCTCCCGGCAGGCCGTGCCGCACGGTGACCGAAGTGTTCCCGGCATTGCTGAGCAGGAGTGCCGCCCACTGGCGCAGCGTCAGCCAGCGCACATCGCTTCCCGCGTCGATGCCCTGCAGGATGATCGTCGCGCCTTGCGCCTCGGGCGGCAGGGCGAGGCGGTCGAATTCGCCGCGGTGCCGCGCCAGCGCCGCCGCGGCATCAGTGACGAGCTGCGCCTGCGCTTGGGCGGCGTAGGCCCGGTGCTTGCGTCCGAGCGCGGCCAGCGCCGCGCCGTAGGCCGGATCGTCCTCGGCAAGCGGCCGTGCGACCTGCGCCCGAAGGCGCTTCTGCTCGAGCTCGAAGGCAATTGCCGAAACCGTCGCTTCCGCGTCCTCCACAGCAGAACGGCTCGCGGGCGAGGCGTCTGAGCTGTCGAGCTGGGCCGCGATCTGCTGCAGGCGCCGCTCCGACTTCGCCTTGGCGGCGGTGAAATCGGCAAGGGCGCGTTGCACGCGGTCTCGTGCCGCCCGCAGCACCGGTATCTGTTGCAAATCCTCCTGCAGCAGCTTCCGCTCGTCGGCGTTCTGCGTGGCGCTTGCGCAATCGCGCAAGCTCTTGGCGAGGAGCGCGATATCGGCGTCGGTCAGCGCGTAGAGGGGCAGGCCGAGGGTTTCGGCAGCCACCCTTTCGTCCAGTCCCACCCATTTCTGCCCGAAATCGACGAACTCGGCGCAACTCGGCACGCGAAGTTCGGCCGCGGCTTCCTGTACGGGCAAGGTGGAGAGCGCCAGCAGCAAGCCGGTGCGCCGGAGCAGCGATGAAAGTCCCGGGGCCAACGCCTCGCCTGCCTCGCGGCGCCGCTGTGTCAGCAGCCGAGCGCGCGCCGCACCTCGCGCGCGAAGGCCTCGCCGTCGCGGGCCGCGGCGCTGTGGGCGTCGAGATGAATGGGCATGCGGCCGACAAGGCTCGCTTCGGCGTAGACGACGCGGTTTGCGAGCTCGGCCTCGAACAGCACATAGCCCGATTGAGCGAGCTCGCTGCGCACGTGACGGCCGACGGCGCTGCCCACCGTCACCTGCGTCAGCAGCAGGCGATAGTCCATCGGCCGCGAGCGGCGCTCCTCGGTGGCGTTGACCTCCTCGATCAGGCGGACGGTGTCGATCGCGGCCGAAATGTCGAGCGGGGAGGCTTTGATCGGAATGACCGCAAGGTCGGCCACCGCAAGCGCCTCGATCATGGTGCGGTTGCGAAATCCGGCGGTGTCGATGACGACGAGCTCGCGTTCGCGCGCCAGCGCCCGCGCCCGCGCCGCTACCGCTTCCGAAGTATCGGCGACGATCGGCAGATCCACCGGCGGATCGCCGAGGCTCTGCCAGTGCAGCAGACTCGCCTGCGGGTCGGCGTCGATGACCGCGGTACGGAGGCCCCCGAGCTGGCAATGCGCGGCAAGACAGGCCGCCGCCGTGCTCTTGCCGCTGCCGCCTTTCAGCGTCGCCATGACCACGATCGCGCCCGTGCCGTTGCGCATACTAGTCTCCGCGCTCGGCCGTCGAGCGCGTCACCGGCGCCTTCCCGCAGCCTTCGATGTGTTCGCCGCGTTGCGGTACTTCCGCGGCTCGAAGTCGAGGAAGGTGCCGCCCTTCTCGAAATGCTGGATGAAGATCTTGCCGATCGTCTCGGTCGCGAGTGTCGACGTGCCGATCGAAGTCGCGACGCCGATGACGGTGCCGACACCGGGGGCCATCCTCGCCGCGGCGCCGGCAATCCCCGTCGCAATCGTGTATGGCGTCCAACCGCCGAACAGCGCCGAGAGCAGCGACACGACGCGAACACGCTCGAATGGCACGCCATAGAGCCGCGCGAGGCGCGAAACCATACGCAGCTGCACGCCGGAGACCAGCGCCGCGTCCGCCAGCGGGATCGGCGCGGCGGCCGCGGCGATCGTCCATTTGCGATAGCGCGCCACAATGTCGAGCGCGGCACCGAGGCGCTGCTCATCGGCCGAGGTCGGAGATTCGACCAGCGCCAAAGCTCGGCCGGTCGCAGGCGCTTCCGCTTCTGGCGCCGAATCGGGCGTCGGCGGGGGCGTCGCGTCGTGCTCCGGCGGGGTGGCCGCCGTCGCGGTCCGCTTGATGTCGTCGAGGGTCGGGCTGCGCAGGCGGGGAAGGGTCTTGCTCATCATCGCAACGTCGTGGCCGAGAGGGTGCCGGATCCTGCCGCGGTCATCAGCTCGGCTTTGGCATCGTGCTGCCGCCGGCGATCTTGGTGCAAGTGCCGACGGGAACATAAATCCAGGACTTCGGATCGTTGGCGCGCGTCGCCGTGCCGGCGCAGTAATGTTCCCGCGTGCTGCAGTCGTTCTTTCCGGATGCGTTCACGCCGTAGCATTTCTCCGCTCTGTAGATCGGGTCGGGAGCCGGCCCCGCCAGGGCGGCGGACGCGCCCACCGCCGCCGCGACCGCGGAAGCCACCAGGAGCGACGTCTTCATGGCTCTCCTTTCCTCGAGGAAGCTCTACAACGATACACCAGCCGGCCGGCGCTGGGTAGCGCCGCACGGGTCACTTCGCGGCGGGCGGCGCCTGCGCCGGCTGACGCGTCGCGGCACCGTCCGTGGCCGGTGTGTTGGTGCCCGGCGGCAGAGCCACATCCGAACTCGTTTTCGAGCCGCCGAGATCGTCCGGTAGGGGAATTCCGGCGGAAGACTGCGTCTTCGGCTCAGCCGCCGACGCTTCCGGCGTGTTGGCCAGCGGCGTCAGCGCCGCCTTCCCGCCGCCGCTCGCACCCCCTCCCGCCGGAGTCGGCGGCGAGATCGTCGTGTCGAGGTTGCCGAGGAGGATCGGCAGGCCGGTCTTGCCCGCGCCGATGATCACCACCTTGGCGTTGGGCGACTGGGCGAGTTGGAGGGTCGCGTCGATTCCCTTCCACATCAGGTACCGGTCGGTAATCCCGTCTTTGACGATGTCCTGGAACTCGCGGATGCCTTCCGCCTCGATGCGCTTGCGCTCGCTCTCCTTCTTTTCGCGCTCGATGCGGTAGTCGTACTCGAGCATCATCTGCTGCTGCTGATTCTTCTCGATCATCGATTTCTGCAGGGACTCAGGCAGCTCCACATCGCGCAGATAGATCTCGTCGATCTCGACGAACTCGACGCGCTGGAGCAGCGTATCGGCCTCCGGGTCCATCTCGAACTCGCGGCGCATACCGTCGCGGATACGCTGCTGGATCTCGAGTCGTTTGGTGGAATAGACCTCTTCAGGCGTGTGGCGCGAAACCTCCTCGCGGACACGTGCGCCGAGGCTCGGCAGGATGAGCTTCTGCACATAGTCGGTGCCGATATACTTGTGCAGCAGCGGCACGTTGCGGCGAACCACCCGGAAGCGAAATGCCACGTCCGCCCTGAGGTTCAGCCCGTCGGAGGTGTGAGCGTCGAAGACGTAGGATTGGTTCTGGAACCGGACATCGTAGGTGTACATCGTGTCCCAGGGCCAAATGACGTGGAAGCCCTCGTCGTAGGCCTGCTCGACGTCGGTGCCGCCCTGGAAACGTCGGAACAGCGCGCCCTCGTGGCCGGCGGGGATGGTGATGAAGATGCGCGGGGACAGGACGGCGATGAGCAGGAGGAAGAGCAGCCCCGCGAGCCCGAGCGACAGCAAGTGCATGTCGACCCAATCGATGGCGCGCGTATAGGCGCGGCGGAAGCGCGAAGGCAGACGAGTTAACACGGTATTCACCGAACGCTCCCAAGCTGATCCGCGGGTGGCGCGCCGGTTATTGTACGAACTGGGCGCCGGTTTGGATATGGTGACGAGTCGCCTGCCGGCCGCGGGTTTGGGTTGATTCCGCCGGGATCGGCGCGGCTCGGACCCGGCGGGTCGAGTTGCCGCCGCACCACGCCTGTGATAAGTTTGTTAATGAATTGAACTCATAAGCGGGGGTCCCATGGACGAGCGTATGGCGGAGGCGATGAGCATCGTGCGGCGGTCCTCGGCATGGTCGGCCGGTGCCGGGCTCATCCCGATTCCGCTCGTCGATGTCGGTGCGATTGCGGCGGTTCAGGTGAAGATGATCCGCGACATGGCGAAGGTCTATAACGTCGAGTTCCCTGAGGTGCGGGTCAGAGCCCTCAGCAGCAGCCTCGCCGGCGGCGTGCTTCCTTACCTGCTGACGGTGGGCTCTTCGGGCTATCTCTTCTCGCTGGCGAAGGCGATCCCGATCGTCGGCCCGGTGGTTGCCATTGCCGCCATGCCGGGCTTTGCTTCGGCCGCGACCTACGCGGTCGGCAAGGTTTTTGCGCAGCACTTTGCCGGCGGTGGCAGCCTCCTCGATTTCGACACCGAGGCCAAGAAGGAGGAGATTG
>DASQSR010000552.1:0-5450 GCA_035642295.1 Allostellaceae bacterium
GTGAATTCGGCCTTCCGCGGCGCTGAACGGCTCGTCGACCACCGGCGCGGTAAAGTCGAACCCGGGAGGCGCCGCGACGCGCCCGCGCATGAACCCGAAGAGCGTGCGTGCTTCCTCTTCCGGCAGCGCTGGCGGGCTGAGCACGGCGACCGGCCGGCCGTGCTTCTTGATCACGATCCGCAGGATCTTGCGTCCGCCAACGCGGTCGAGAAGCTCAAGGCATTTCGCTTTGAACTCGGTCGCCGAGATTTCCAAGTCGTCTTCCATCGGCCGCACTCGCTATGGTCATATTTATATGACCAGTCATTATCATATGACCAAGAAGCTTAGTCAAGCTGCCGCTCGGCGAACGCGCGTAGCGCGTTCGTCCCCGCGCAACGCGCAGCGTTGTCGCGAGCGGCGGCAGCGATTGCGCAGCAATCGCGGGAGCCGCACCATGCGGCCGTTCTCGGCGACCCACTCGACCCGCGCCGCGACGCGTTAGGCCAGATCGACAAGCATCTCGGCGACCTGCTCGCCTCGAAGGTCTGAGCCGCGCTCGCCGCCAGCCGACAACAAGCAAAACCCCCGTCTCCCCTTGCGGGCACAATCCGGCCGACCGCTTTGCGGCCGGCCCCAAGAGGGTTCGATCGCAGAGCGATCGAACGGGTTGTGGGTCGGGGTGAGGGGTGCCGCCGCGGGGGCAGCACCCCGCTGCTGCGGCCTCAATGCTTGGGATGCAGCGTCCAAATTGATGTTCGACTTCGAAGAAAGCAAAAATGAGCGCGCCATTCCGGGGGTCATCCGGCGTAGACGTGAGGGAGCCAACAGAATGCAAGATACTCCGATCGAGCTCGAACGGTTGCTACTTCGACGACCTAAGCTCGAGGACGCCGAGATAATGCATCATAGCTGGGCGAATGATACAGAGGTCACCAAGTATCTCATTTGGCGTCCCCACAAGTCGTTGCAAGAAACCCTATCGTACTTGAAATTCGTTTCGGAGTCTTGGGACAACGGGACGGAATTTACTTGGATGATTTGCCTGAAGCAGAGTTCTCAGCCGATTGGAACAATATCTTTGCGGCCGGAGGGGTTCAAAGCCGGGATGGGGTATGCACTATCCCGGCACTCTTGGGGAAACGGGTTCGTGTTCGAGGCCGCAAGGAAGATAATTGATTTGGCGTTCTTACATCCACAGATGTATCGCGTGGGGGGATTCTGTGACGTGGAAAATTCCCGATCAGCGCGGGTGATGGAGAAATTAGGGATGCAACTTGAAGGAACCTTAAAAAATTGGCTGATCCATCCTGCGCTGGGCGATCGGCCGAGGGATTGTTTCTCCTACTCGGTAACCGCGCATGGCGCTCGCGGTCAAGCTTGATTTTATATTGCCCGGCGGCAGCGATTGCGCCGCGATCGCGGGAGCCGCACCGTTCGGACTAGCTTCAATGCTGGGGCAGGGTACGGGGTAATGCCGCGCCCCGCCGCTCGCCGAACCGCGCGCCCCCTACCGCGGCAGATCCGAGCTCCCCATCAGGAACTCGTCCACCGCGCGGGCGCATTGGCGGCCTTCGCGGATGGCCCAGACCACCAGCGACTGGCCGCGCCGGGTGTCGCCGGCGGCGAAGACCTTCGGCACCGAGGTCGCATAGTCGCGGTCGGTCGCCTTGACGTTGCCGCGGGGATCGAGCTCGACGCCGATGCCCTTGACCGCGCCGGCATGCACCGGATGGACGAAGCCCATGGCGAGCAGCACCAGGTCGGTCTTGATGACGAACTGGCTCCCCGGCACCTCGCGCATCGCCATGCGGCCGCCCTCGCCAACCCACTCGACCCGCACCGCCTCGACGCCTGAGACGCGCCCTTCCGCGCCGAGGAACCCCTTGGTGGCGACGGCGAAGTCGCGCTCGCAGCCTTCCTCCTGCGAGCTCGAGGTGCGCAGCTTCATCGGCCAGTCGGGCCAGGTGGTGAGCTTCGGCTCGTGCTTGGGCGGCAGCGGCAGGATCTCGAGCTGGCTCACCGAGCGCGCCTTGTGGCGGTTGGAGGTGCCGATGCAGTCCGAGCCCGTATCGCCGCCGCCGATCACCAGCACGTCGCGCCCCGTCGCCAGGATCGCCTCGCCCTCGACCTTCTCGCCGGCGACGCGGCGGTTCTGCTGCGTCAGGAACTCCATGGCGAAATGAATGCCGTCGAGCGCGCGCCCGGGGACGGCCAGGTCGCGCGGGTGCTCGGCGCCGATCGCCAGCACCACCGCGTCATAGCGGTGCATCAGCTTCTCGACCGGAATGTTGACGCCGACATGGCAGTTCGGGTGGAACTCGACGCCCTCGGCGCGCATCTGCGCGATGCGGCGGTCGATCACCTGCTTCTCGAGCTTGAAGTCGGGAATGCCGTAGCGCAGCAGCCCGCCGATGCGCGGCGCCTTCTCGAACACGGCGACGCTGTGCCCGGCGCGCGCCAGCTGCTGGGCGCAGGCAAGCCCCGCCGGCCCCGAGCCGATCACCGCAACGCGCTTCCCCGTGCGGCGCGGCGAGATCTGCGGCTCGATCCAGCCCTCGCTCCAGCCGCGCTCGACGATCGCATGCTCGATCGTCTTGATCGTCACCGGCTGCTCGACGAGGTTGAGGGTGCACGCCGCCTCGCACGGCGCCGGGCAGATGCGCCCGGTCACGTCCGGGAAGTTGTTGGTCTGGTGCAGCACGTCCAGCGCCGTGCGCATGTCGCTGGAGAAGACGAGGTCGTTCCAGTCGGGGATGATGTTGTTGACCGGGCAGGCGTGATGGCAGAACGGCGTGCCGCAATCCATGCAGCGCCCGCCCTGGCGGCGCAGCTCTTCTTCCGGCAGCGGGCGCACGAATTCGCGCCAGTGCTGCACGCGCTCCGCCACCGGCGCATAGCCGCGCTCGCGCCGCTGGAACTCCAGGAACCCCGTCGGCTTGCCCATCGCGTCAGTCCCCCACCGCGACGCTCACTTCGGGGCGCTCGGTGGTGCGCGTCTTCGCCTGCAGCTGCTGCAGCGCGCGGCGGTATTCGATCGGCATCACCTTGACGAACTTGGTGCTGTAGCGGTCCCAGGAGGCGAGGATCAGCTTGCCGCGCGGGCTGTCGGTGTAGCGCACATGGCGCGCGATCAGCCGGCGCAGGATGAGCGTGTCCGACTGGGTGAGGCTGTGTTCGATGTCGACGAGGCCGTGCGCGTCGAGATCGCCGCCGCGATGCTCGAGCCGTTCCAGCGCGTCGTCCTCGTCGGCGATCGGCTCGAGCTCGACCATGGCAAGGTTGCAGCGCCGCTCGAAATCGCCGCGCTCGTCCAGCACATAGGCGATGCCGCCGCTCATGCCGGCGGCGAAGTTGGTGCCGGTCTCGCCCAGCACCACCACCGTGCCGCCGGTCATGTACTCGCAGCCATGGGCGCCGACGCCTTCGACCACCGCGATCGCGCCCGAGTTGCGCACGGCAAAGCGCTCGCCGGCGACGCCGCTGAAGAAGCATTCGCCGTTGGCCGCGCCATAGAGCACGGTGTTGCCGACGATGATGCTCTTGTGCCGCTCGAGCGGGCTGTCATGCGGCGGATAGGCGATGATGCGCCCGCCGGAGAGCCCCTTGCCGCAATAATCGTTGGTCGCGCCTTCGAGCTCGAGGGTGACGCCGCGCGCCAGGAATGCGCCGAAGCTCTGTCCCGCCGTGCCCTTGAAGCGCACATGGATCGAGCCGTCGGGAAGGCCCTCGTCGCCATGGCGCTTGGCGATCTCGCCCGACAGCATGGCGCCGACGACGCGGTGCACGTTGCGGATCGGCAGCTCCAGCGTCACTGGCTTCTTCCGCTCCAGCGCCGGCTTCGCCTTGGCGATGAGCTTGTGGTCGAGCGCGCCCTCCAGCCGATGGTGCTGCGGCTCGCACTGATAGGTCGCCGTCCCCGGCGCCACCTGCGGCTGGTGCAGGATGCGCGAGAGGTCGAGGAGCTGTGCCTTCGGGTGGTCGAGGCCGGGGCGCATCTCGATCCGGTCGGTGCGGCCGATCATCTCGTTGACCGTGCGGAAGCCGAGCTTCGCCATCAGCTCGCGCACTTCTTCGGCGACGAACAGGAAGAAGTTGACGATGTCCTCGGGCTTGCCGACGAAGCGGTGGCGCAGCTCGGGGTTCTGCGTCGCCACCCCCACCGGGCAGGTATTGAGATGGCACTTGCGCATCATGATGCAGCCGGCGGAGATGAGCGCCGCGGTGGCGAAGCCGAACTCGTCGGCGCCGAGCAGCGCGCCGATGACGACGTCGCGGCCCGAGCGCAAGCCGCCATCGACCTGCACGGCGATGCGGCCGCGCAGCCCGTTCAGCACCAAGGTCTGGTGCGTCTCGGCAAGGCCGATTTCCCAGGGCTCGCCCGCATGGTGGATCGAGGTGAGGGGCGAGGCGCCGGTGCCGCCCTCGTGTCCCGCGATGGTGACGTGGTCGGCATAGGCCTTGGCGACGCCGGCGGCGATCGTGCCGACGCCGATCTCGGAGACCAGCTTGACGCTGATCCGCGCCGCCGGGTTGGCGTTCTTGAGGTCGTGGATGAGCTGCGCCAGATCCTCGATCGAATAGATGTCGTGATGCGGCGGCGGCGAGATGAGGCCGACACCCGGCGTCGAGCGGCGCACGCGCGCGATCCAGTCATCGACCTTGTGGCCGGGAAGCTGGCCGCCTTCGCCGGGCTTGGCGCCCTGCGCCATCTTGATCTGGAGGTCGGTGGCGTTGACGAGATACTCGACATTGACGCCGAAGCGGCCCGACGCCACCTGCTTGATCGCCGAGCGCATGGAATCGCCGTTGGGCAGCGGCTTGTAGCGCGCCGAGTCCTCGCCGCCTTCGCCGGTGTTGGAGCGGCCGCCCAGCCGGTTCAGGGCGATGGCGAGCGTCGTATGCGCTTCCCACGAGATCGAGCCGAAGGACATGGCGCCGCCGGAGAAGCGCTTGGCGATCTCCGCCGCCGGCTCGACTTCCTCGATCGGCACCGGCGTCTGCGCCCATTTGAGGTCGAGCAGGGCGCGCAGCGCGATGACGCCGGCATCCTGCTCGCCGACTTTGCGCGAATACTCCTTGAAGCGCCGGTAGTCGCCGCTGCGCACCGCATGCTGCAGCAGCGATACCGTCTCCGAGGTCCAGATATGCGTCTCGCCCTGGACGCGGAACAGGATCTCGCCGCCGGGGTCGAGCGCGTTGCGGTAGTTGGGCGCATCGCCATAGGCAAGGCGGTGGCGCCGCACCGTCTCCTCGGCGATCTCGTCGAGGCCGACGCCTTCGACCGGCGACGCCGTGCCGGCGAAGTACTTGTCGAGGAAGGCGGAGGCAAGCCCGACCGCGTCGAAGATCTGCGCGCCGCAATAGGACTGGAAGGTGCAGATGCCCATCTTGGACATCACCTTCATGATCCCCTTGGCGACCGCCTTGATGTAGCGCTTGTGCGCCTCGGCCTCGCTGACCTCGCCCAG
>DASQSR010000553.1:0-5661 GCA_035642295.1 Allostellaceae bacterium
CCATGAGCTTCGCCGACGACTTCCGCCGCAACGCCGCCCATCTCGAAGCAATCGGCCTCTACGACCCCGCCGAGGAGCATGATGCCTGCGGCGTCGGCTTCGTCGCCGCGCTCGACGGCGCGCCGCGCCGCGCCGTGGTCGAGGCGGCGATCAACGCGCTGAAGTCGCTGTGGCATCGCGGCGCCGTCGATGCCGACGGCAAGACCGGCGACGGCGCCGGCATCCATGTCGAGATTCCCCAGGACTTCTTCCGCGAGCATGTGCGCCATGTCGGGCACGAGCCCGGGCCCGGCCGGCTCGCCGTCGGCGCCGTGTTCCTGCCGCGCACCGATCTCGACGGGCAGGAGCGCTGCCGCGCCATCGTCGAGGCCGAGATCCTGAAGGCGGGCTACGCCATCTATGGCTGGCGCCAGGTGCCGGTGAACATCGACGTCATCGGCGAGAAGGCCAATGCGACGCGGCCCGAGATCGAGCAGATCATGATCGCCAACCCGCGCGGCGTTGCCGTCGAGCGCTTCGAGCTCGACCTCTACATCATCCGCCGGCGCATCGAGAAGCGCGTCATCGCCGATCAGATCAAGGATTTCTACATCTGCTCGCTGTCCTGCCGCTCGATCATCTACAAGGGCATGTTCCTGGCGGAGCAGCTCACCGCCTTCTATCCCGACCTCCTCGACGAGCGCTTCGTCTCGCGCTTTGCCATCTATCATCAGCGCTACTCGACCAACACCTTCCCGACCTGGCCGCTGGCCCAGCCGTTCCGCATCCTCGCCCATAACGGCGAGATCAACACGCTGCGCGGCAACATCAACTGGATGAAGAGCCACGAGACGCGGCTCGCCAGCCCCGTCTTCGGCGACGCGATCGAGGATGTGAAGCCGGTGATCCCGGTCGGCGGCTCGGATTCCGCGGCGCTCGATTCGGTGTTCGAGCTGCTGGTGCGCGGCGGCCGCCTGCTGCCGATGGTGAAGACGCTGATGGTGCCGGAGGCGGCGTCCGAGGGCCGCGTCATGTCGCCGGCGCGGCGCGCCATGTACAGCTATTGCAACTCGGTGATGGAGCCCTGGGACGGCCCGGCAGCGCTGGCGCTGACCGATGGCCGCTGGGTGATGGGCGCGATGGACCGCAACGGTTTGAGGCCGATGCGCTATGCCATCACCGCGCACGGGCTCCTCGTCGCCGGCTCCGAATCGGGCATGGTGCGGCTCGACGAGACCGAGATCGTCGAGAAGGGCCGCCTCGGCCCCGGCCAGATGATCGGCGTCGATCTCGCCGAGGGCCGGCTCTACCGCGATGACGAGATCAAGGACCTGCTCGCGGCGCAGCGCCCTTACGGCGAATGGGTCGAGAGCATCACCGTGCTCGACAGCCTGATCAAGCCGGTCGAGGGCGAGCACGCCGAGCTCGCGGCGCCCGAGCTGCGCCGCCGCCAGCTCGCCGCCGGCTGGAGCCTCGAGGATCTGGAGCTCATCCTTCAGCCCATGGCCGCCACCGGCAAGGAGGCGGTCGGCTCGATGGGCGACGACACGCCGCTCGCCGTGCTGTCGGAGCACTATCGCGGCCTCCACCATTTCTTCCGGCAGAATTTCAGCCAGGTCACCAACCCGCCGATCGACAGCCTGCGCGAGCGGCAGGTGATGACCTTGAAGACGCGGCTCGGCAATCTCGGCAACATCCTCGACGAGGATCAGAGCCAGTGCCGGCTGCTGCAGCTCGAGAGCCCCGTGCTCTCGACCGCCTCCTTCGCCGCCATGCGCGCCTATATGGGCGCGACCGCCGTCGACATCGACTGCACCTTCGACGTGGGCGCGGGCGAGGGGGCGCTGCGCGATGCCTTGCGCCGCATCCAGCAGGAGGCGGAGGACGCCGTGCGCGGCGGCTGCACCCATGTGGTGCTCAGCGACGAGCGCGTCTCGGCGGCGCGGGCGGCGATTCCGATGATCCTCGCCACCGGCGCGGTCCATTCCCATCTCGTCCGCCAGCAGCTCCGCACCTTCACCTCGCTCAATGTGCGCGCGGGCGAGTGTCTCGACGTCCATTACTTCGCCGTGCTGATCGGCGTCGGCGCCACCACGGTCAACGCCTGGCTGGCGCAGGAGACCATTGCCGACCGCCATCGCCGCGGCCTCTTCGGCCCCGGCGTCGCGCTCGAGGAGGCGATCGCCCGCTACGAGCGCGCGGTCAATGACGGCCTCCTCAAGATCATGTCGAAGATGGGCATCTCGGTCATTTCCTCCTATCGCGGCGCCTATAATTTCGAGGCGGTCGGCCTCTCGCGCACCCTCGTCGCCGAGCATTTCCCCGGCATGACCTCGCGCATCTCCGGCATCGGCCTCGCCGGCATCGCGCTCGAGACCGCGGCGCAGCATCGCCGCGCCTATGCCGAGGATGTCGTGCCGCTGCCGGTCGGCGGCTTCTACCGCTTCCGCCGCGGCGGCGAGCTGCACGCCTTCGAGGGGACGCTCGTCCACACCTTGCAGAATGCGGTGGCGAGCGACAGCTACGGCATCTACCGCCGCTATGCCGAGGGCGTGCGCAAGATGCCGCCGCTGCACCTGCGCGACCTCCTCGACTTCAAGCCGCGCCGCGCGCCGGTCTCGGTCGACGAGGTCGAATCGATCACCGAGGTCAGGAAGCGCCTGGTCGCGCCCGGCATTTCCCTCGGCGCGCTCGGGCCCGAGGCGCATGAGACGCTGTCCATCGCCATGAACCGCATCGGCGCCAAGTCCGACAGCGGCGAGGGCGGCGAGGATCCCGCGCGCTACAAGCCGCGCGCCAACGGCGACAACGCCGCGTCGGCGATCAAGCAGATCGCCTCCGGCCGCTTCGGCGTCACCGCCGAGTACCTCAACCATTGCCGCGAGATCGAGATCAAGATCGCGCAAGGCGCCAAGCCCGGCGAGGGCGGCCAGCTGCCGGGCTTCAAGGTGACGGAGATGCTGGCGCGGCTGCGCCACTCGACACGCGGCGTCAGCCTGGTGTCGCCGCCGCCGCATCACGACATCTACTCGATCGAGGACCTGGCGCAGCTCATCTACGACCTGAAGCAGATCAACCCCGACGCCAAGGTCTGCGTCAAGCTGGTGGCGCGCTCGGGCATCGGCACCATCGCCGCCGGCGTCGCCAAGGCCAGGGCCGACGTCATCCTCATCTCCGGGCACAGCGGCGGCACCGGCGCCAGCCCGCAATCCTCGATCAAATACGCCGGCATCCCCTGGGAGATGGGACTCTCCGAGGTGCATCAGGTGCTGGTGCTCAATCGCCTGCGGCACCGCGTGCGGCTGCGCGTCGATGGCGGCATCAAGACCGGGCGCGACGTCGTCATCGCCGCCATTCTCGGCGCCGAGGAATACGGCCTCGGCACCGCCTCGCTCGTCGCCATGGGCTGCATCCTGGTGCGGCAATGCCATTCCAACACTTGCCCGGTCGGCATCTGCACCCAGGACGAAAAGCTGCGGCAGAAATTCGCCGGCACGCCGGAGAAGGTGGTCAACCTCTTCAGCTTCGTCGCCGAGGATGTGCGCGAGATCCTGGCCTCGCTCGGCGCGCGCAGCCTTACCGAGGTGATCGGCCGCACCGACCTCCTGACGCAGGTCAACCGCGGCGCCGCCCATCTCGACGCGCTCGACCTCAACCCGATCCTGGCCCAGGCCGACCCGGGCGAGTACCCGCGCTATTGCACGCTCGAGGGCCGCAACGAGGTGCCGGACTCGCTCGACGCGCAGATGATCAAGGACGCGCAGCCGCTGTTCGAGCTCGGCGAGAAGATGCAGCTCACCTACAGCGTCCGCAACACGCACCGCGCCGTCGGCACGCGGCTCTCCTCGCTCATCACCCGCCGCTTCGGCATGACCGGGCTGCAAGCGGGTCACGTCACCGTGCGCCTGCGCGGCACCGCCGGCCAGTCGCTCGGCGCCTTCGCCGTGCAGGGGCTGAAGCTCGAGGTCTTCGGCGATGCCAACGACTATGTCGGCAAGGGGCTCTCGGGCGGCGCCATCGTCGTGCGGCCGATGGTGTCGAGCCCGCTCATCGCCCATCAGAACACGGTGGTCGGCAACACCGTGCTCTATGGCGCGACATCCGGCACCCTCTTCGCCGCGGGGCAGGCGGGGGAGCGCTTTGCCGTGCGCAATTCCGGCGCCCGCGCCGTGGTCGAGGGCTGCGGCTCCAATGGCTGCGAGTACATGACCGGCGGCACCGTCGTCATCCTCGGCAAGGTCGGCGACAACTTCGCCGCCGGCATGACCGGCGGCATGGCCTTCGTCTATGACGCCGAGGGCGACTTCCCCCTCCGCGTCAACGGCGAGAGCGTCGTCTGGCAGCGCGTTGCAACGCCCTATTGGGAGGGCGAGCTCCGCGCCCTCGTCGAGGCCCACGCGCGCGAGGCGCAGTCGCGCCTCGCCCAGCAGCTCCTCCTCGACTGGGACCGCGAGCTCCCCCGCTTCTGGCAGGTGGCGCCCAAGGAAATGCTGACCCGCCTCCCGGCCCCGCTGGTACTCGCCGCGCCGCAGGCCGCGGCGGGGGACGATTAGGGCGAGCACCCCCTCACCCCAACCCTCTCCCGCAAGCGGGAGAGGGGGCTCACCGAGCCTGCGGCAGAAAGCCCCTCTCCCGCGTCAGCGGGAGAGGGAGGGGCCCGTCGCAAAGCGACGGGAGGGTGAGGGGCAACGGTCGGCACCACCCCGTCGCCGCCCCTTGAGGCGGTCCCCCATCGCTCCCCGCTTATGATAGAGTGGCGCCGCCATGCGCCTCCTCTATCACCTCTGGCTCTCGCCCGCCGCGCGCAAGATCCGCATCGTGCTGCAGGAGAAGGGGCTCGACTTCACCATGAAGGTGGAGCGGGTGTGGGAGCGGCGGCCGGAATTCCTGGCGCTCAACCCCGCCGGCGAGGTCCCGGTGCTGATCGAGCCCGACGGCACCGTGCTGGCCGAGGCCGGGGCCATCGCCGAGTTTTTGGACGAGGTCTATCGCGAGAAGCTGCTGATCGGCATCAACCCGGTCGACCGCGCCGAGGTGCGCCGACTCGTCGCCTGGTTCGACGTCAAGATGAACCACGAGGTGACTGAGAACCTCGTCGGCGAGAAGATGATGAAGCGCTTCCTCGGCTTCGGTCAGCCGAACTCGACCGCGATCAGAGCCGGCCAGGCCAATCTCGGCTACCACCTCGACTATATCGGCTATCTCGTCGAGCGCCGGCGCTGGCTCGCCGGCGACCATTTCTCGCTCGCCGACATCACCGCCGCGGCGCATCTCTCGGCTCTCGACTATCTCGGCGACGTCCCCTGGGAGGACCACGAGCCGGCGAAGGAATGGTATGCGCGCGTCAAGTCGCGGCCGAGCTTCCGCCCCATCCTCGGCGACCACATCCCCGGCGCCCCGCCCCCCAAGCACTACGCCGACCTCGATTTCTGAGGCGGGGGACGCGGCTACGACACGTGGGAGAGGGCAGGGGATGACGGGCAGCCCGGCTCGAGGACGCGGTCGGCGCCGAAGCGGATGCGGATCGCCGTGCCGGCGCGGATCCGGCTCTCGATCGCGAGCTCGGCGCCGTGCAGCTCGACCAGCGACTTCACCAGCGGCAAGCCGAGGCCGGTTCCTTCATGCTTGCGGGTATAGGCGTTTTCGACCTGGGCGAAGGGCGTCAGTGCCACCGCGATGTGC
>DASQSR010000554.1:0-3397 GCA_035642295.1 Allostellaceae bacterium
CACATGCCACGTTCGGAACGAACCGCTGCGTGAGATTGCCGATCTCTAAAGCGCCACGGGATTGCAGGAGCCATTATGTCGAACCACTTCGGTCAAGCGCTGAGCGAGCGGATGCCGACGCCCGCCGATCCCCGCCCGTCGCGCGGGAAGGTCCATGAGAGCGTAGGACGCGCGCTCTGGGTCCGCCGCTCGCTGCGCCTCATGATCCTGATCGTCGGTCTCGGCCTCGGCTCGAGCGGCGTCGCCGCGGCGGCGCCGGAGGCGCCGGCGGCCAGCCCCTCGGGCTTCATCAGCGGGCTGGTCAACGCCGCGTTCGCGAAGATCGCCGACAAGCAGCTCAGCGCGAGCGAGCGCGCCAAGGGTCTGCGCCAAATCCTCGACCAGGATTTCGACATGCCGCTCATCTCGCGCTTCGTGCTCGGCCGCTACTGGAAAGAGGCGAGCGAGGCGGACCGGCAGCGCTTCATCGGGCTCTTCGAGGACTATGTCGTCCGCAGCTACGCGCAGCCCTTCAGCCAGTACTACAGCGGCGAGACCGTCAAGGTCACCGGCGCGCGTCCCGAAGGCGAGACCACGACCCTGGTGCAGAGCGAGGTCATGGACGGCGATGGCGGGACCGGGGCGAAGCTCGATTGGCGCGTGCGCAAGGACGAGGGCGGGTTCAAGATCGTCGACGTCGCCTTCGAAGGGGTCAGCCTGCTGATCACGCAGCGCGAGCAATTCAGCGCGGTGATCGAACGGGTCGGCGGCCTGGCGCGCCTCAACCAGGAGCTCGCGCAGAAATTCGCCAGCAGCGACGCGGCGCCGGGACAGCTCTAGCGCGCGCCGCTGTCCCTGCCGCCGTGCCGATGGCGGAATGGCTTGTGCGGCGGAAGCACACCTCACCCTCCCCGTCGCTCTGCGAGCGACGGGTCCCCTCCCTCTCCCCGCTTCGCGCGGAGAGGGATATCCAATGAACCCGCGATTCCGCCTAGTCCCGGCGCGAGGTGGTCTCGGGGTGGGCGGGCACGGTGAACTGGAAGACGGTGCCGCGCGGCTGCCGGGCGCTCGCCCACAAGCGCCCGCCATGCGCCTCGACGATCGAGCGGCAGATGGAGAGGCCCATCCCCAAGCCGCCGGGCTTGGTGGTGTAGAAGGGGGTGAACATGCGGTCGACGCTGTCGGGGGCCAAGCCCGAGCCTGAATCCTCGATCGCCACCAGGACGCCGTCGGGCTCGGCGCGGCGGGTCGCGACGAGAACCTCGCGCGGTTCGTCCGCAACCGCCTCCATGGCCTGCACCGCGTTGACGATGAGGTTGAGGACGACCTGCTGCAACTGCACGCGGTCGCCTTCGACGAGCGGCAGGCCCTCGGCGAGCTCCGCCTGCACGGCGACGCCGTACTTCAGCGCTTCGCTATGGCTGAGGGCGATCACCTCGCGAATCGCCTCGTTCATGTCCACCCGGTCCTTCCGGGGCGCTGCCTTGCGAACGAGCGCGCGGAGCCGGCCGATGATGTCGCCGGCCCGGCTGGTGTCCCGGGCAATGCGGCCGAGCGCTTCGGCAACCTCGGTCAGATCCGGCGGATTCCGGTTCAGGAAGCGCAAGGCGACGCCGGCATTGATGCGGGCCGCGGCGATCGGCTGGTTCACTTCATGGGCGATCGAGGCGGTGAGCTGCCCCATGGTGGCGACGCGGTTGGCGTGCGCCAGCTCCATCTGCACCTCGCGCAAGACCTCGCCGGCGCGCTTGCGCTCGGTCAGGTCGAGCACGAAGGCGACCCCCTCGGTCCCGCTTTCGCCGATCCGCGCCGAGCCGATCAGCGCCGGCGCGCGGCTGCCATCCTTGCGGAGATACTCGCGCTCATAGGGCAGGACCGCTCCGGTCCGCTGCAGCTCGACGCTGGCTTGCGCCTGGCGGCCGCGCCATTCCGGCGGCGTCAGGTCCGTCCAGCGCACGCGACCCGAGACGAAATCGTCCTGGTCGTATCCCACCATGCGGAGGAACGCGTCGTTGGCCTCGAGGATGCGATTTTCACGACCGAAGATGAAGATGCCGATGATGTTGGAGTCGACCAGGCGCCGGATCTTCGCTTCGCGTTCCGCGAGGTCACGGTAGAGACGGGTATTCTCCAGCGCGATCGCCGCCTGCGAGGCGAGCAGCTTGAGCAATGCGATCCGGCCGGGCGCGAAGGCCCTGGCCGCGAGGTTGTTCTCGAGGTAGAGCACGCCGACGAGCTTTGCCTGGGTGATCAACGGCAGGCCAAGAAGGGAGCGCGCCCGGTAGCGCTCGACGTAAGGATCCGCCGAAAACGGCGCCTCGGCCGCGGCATCGTCGAGAATGACGCTCTCCCGGCTGTGCAGGACATAGTGGACGACCGCCTCCGGCAGCACCGCCGCGGTCACGGGCTCGTCGCCGAGATGCACGGCGACCCGGTTGCCGTCGATCGCCGCTTCCGCCGCGATCCGCAGCTCGGCCCCGCGCGACAGGATCAACAGGCCGCGCTCGGCGCCCGCATGCTCGATCGCGGTGCGCATGACCGTCATGAGCAGCCGCTCGCGCACGAATGTGCCCGAGACCGCCTGCGACAGCTTGATCACGGTGCCGAGGTCGAGCTGCTCGACGGACGTCCCGATCGTGCTCGTCGGACCCGGCGCCGGCCCTTCCGTGCGGAGCCGCGGATGGAGCTCGTCGAGCTGACGCACCTTGCCCTCGGCGCCCCAACGCAAATAGCCGTAGCGGGCGTTGCGCAGGTAGAGATGCGCGATCTCGTCGAAGCCGCGCGCCGCATAGAACCGCGCGGCGAGCTCGTAGGCGAGCGCCTCATGGTGAAGGAAGCCGTTGGCGCGGGCCGAGCGGATGGCCTCTTCGTAGAGGCGCTCGGCCGCGAGCTCGCGGCATGCAAGCCGCGCGATCTCGGCGCCGACCAGCGCGGCACGGTCGGCGAAATTGTCCGGGCAATGCTCCGCCCAGAGCTGGAGCTGCCGGTGATGCGCGGCCAGCGCCTCGCGCTGCTGCGGTCGCTCGGCGGCCGGCGCCGACTCGCAAGCGGCGGCACGGGACAGCGCGCCGTAGAAGTGATACTCCGCCGCCTCGAGATGCGAGACCACGGTCCACAGCAGCGATTGCGCCCGCGACGAGGTCTCGAGGGCAGCACGATACTCGCCGGCGAAGAAGCGCGCCTGCAGCTTGCAGATCAAATACCAGCACTCGACCAGCGCCAGGTCCGGACTGCGGGCAAAACGGCGCTCCATCCGAAGCTCATCGAACTCCCCGTCATCAAGGGAGCCAAAGGTCGGGGTCTCACCGCGAAGCGTCCGGATCAACGCGAGCTGGGTCGACGCGATATTGACGACGAAGCCGAACCGCGCCTTCTGCGCAAACGCCAATCTGTTCTCGGCCTCACGCTGGACATCACC
>DASQSR010000555.1:0-5945 GCA_035642295.1 Allostellaceae bacterium
GCGAAGGCGCCCACCGCCGGTCCCCAGAAATAATTGATGCCGCCCAGGATCGCCATGATCATCACCTCGGCCGACTTCGACCAGAAAACGTAGTCGGCGAAGACGCCGCGGTTGAAGATGGCGTAGAGCGCGCCGGCAAACCCGGCGAAGCCGCCGGCGACGACGAAGGCGGCGAGCTCATAGAGGCGCACATTGAGGCCGATGAAGGCGGCGCGCTCGGGATTGTCGCGGATCGTCGTCAGCATGCGCCCGAAGGGGGAGCGGATGATCTGGCGCAGCGCCGCCAGCGACAGCGCCACCAGGGCGATGGTGAGGAGATAGAACTGGTCGGCGATGCGGAGATCGCCGAGGCCGGGGATCGCGCCGAGCCAGTCGAGGTCGGGATAGGGAATGCTGGGGAGGCCCTGATCGCCGCCCGTGACCGCGTTCCATTTGAAGCAGATCGCCCACACGATCTGCGAGAAGGCGAGCGTCAGCATGGCGAAGTAGATCTGGCTGAGGCGGACGCAGAAATAGCCGAAGACGAGCGCCGCGGCGGCCGCGGCGAGGCCCGCCGCGGGAAAGGCGACGATGAACGGCAGGTCATAGGTCTTCATCAGGATGCCGCAGGCATAGGCGCCGACGCCGAAATAGGCGACATGCCCGAACGAGACGAGCCCGGTGGTGCCGAGCAGCAGGTTGAGGCTCACCGCGAAGAGCGCGTCGATGGCGATCTGCGTGCCGAGGAAGGTGTCGTAGCGCGAGCCGAGCGCCGGAACCCACAGCGCGATCAGGAACACGACGAGCGTCCACGGCACGGGAAGGCGGGCGGCGAAGGGACGCCTCATCGGATCGGCCGGCCGAAGAGGCCCCACGGGCGGATGATCAGGATCACCGCCATCAGGGCGAACACGGAGAACAGCGAGAAGCCAGGGAAGATCAGGATGCCGAAGGAGAGCACCTGCCCATAGATCACCGAGCCCCAGAACGTGCCCCAGAACGAGCCCAGCCCGCCGATGACCACGACGATGAAGGCTTGGACGATGATCTCGACATCCATTCCCGGCACGACGCTGATGATCGGCGTCACCAGCGCGCCGCTGAGCCTGGCGAGGAACGAGCTCACCACGAACATGCCGGTATAGAGCGCTCCGACATCGGCGCCGAGCGCGTCGAGCATCTCGCGGTCATAGGACGCCGCCCGCACCATGCGGCCGGCGCCCGAGCGGCTCAGCAGCAACCAGCCGCCGATGGCGATCGCCGGCCCCAGCACCATGATGAAGAGGTTGTAGAGCGGCACCTCGGCGCCCAGCACCATGATGCTGCCGGCGAGCAGCGGCGGCCGCGACACCGAGAGCTCGCCGGTGCCCCAGATGAACTTCGCCCCATCGCCCAGGATCAGCACCAGCGCATAGGTGAACAAGAGCTGATAGAGCTCCTCGCGCCCATAGAGATGTCGCAGCAGCAGCCGCTCGACCACCGCTCCCAGCGCGGCAATGCCGAGCGCCGCCAGCAGCACCGCGGCCCAGAACGCCTCCGGCGGCGGCGACAGCCAGCGCATCGCCTGCCAGGCGAGATAGGCGCCGACCATGTAGAAGCTGCCATGCGCGAAATTGAGGACGCGCATCACGCCGAAGACCAGCGACAGCCCCGAGGCGATGAGAAAGAGGAACATCGCCGTGGTGAGGCCGCCGACGAACTGGCTGAAGAGGAAGGACGCGGCCACCGCTCCGCCCTTATCCTGTGGCTCTCGCCGCCGGCTCGCCGCGCCGCGTGCCGCTCAGTTCATCACCGGCTCGGGATTGTAGTAGGTCGGGTTCTTGATGATGGCGAAGGGGTATTTCGGGTCCTTCACCATCTCGCCCCAGAACTCGCCGGTATCGGCATCGTGATTGGCGTTGAAGCTGCGCTTGCCGGCCGGGGTGTCGAAGGTAAGACCCACCAGCGCCTTCGACACCTTGTCGGAGTTGGTGCTCTGCGCCTTCTCGATGCCGGCGACCAGCGCCAGCACGGCGCTGTAGCCCTGGATCGCCCAGCCCGAGCCATAGGGCGATTTGAGCGCCGTCTTCATCTCCTGAACGAAGGCCTTGTGCGCCGGCGGCTCGTTCCCCGGCCAGATCACGGGATCATAGGCATCGGACCAGATGCCGATGGGATAGGTGGCGCCGAGCGGCTCGGTCACGTCCACCGCGCCGACCTCGCCGCCATCGGCGAGGCGGTTGTGGATCGCCTGAAAATAGCCGAGCGGCACGGCCTGCTTGACGAAGGTGACGAAATCGCCGCCATAGAGGTCGCAGAAGACGGCGTCGGGCCGCTTGCTCATCTGCGCCGTGATGAAGGCGGTGAAGTCGGGCTCGCCCAGCTTCGGCCATTGCTGGTCGACGATCTCGATGTCCGGCCGCTGCCGCTTCAGCTCGGCGACGAAAGCGGCGATGGCGTCGCGGCCATAGGCATAATCGGGCGCGATGGTCGCGACCTTCTTGATGTCCTTCCATTTCGCCATGACGATGGCGCCGGCCCGCCCTTCCGTCGTCGTGTTCGAGGCGAAGCGGAAGATGTAGGGATGGAGGTTCTCCGGCGCGGTCAGCTTCGAGGTCTTCGCCGACGGCGCGATGAAGACGATCTTGTTCTCCTTGGCGATGGTCGAGACCGCCGGCGCCTCGGCCGAGGTCAGGGTGCCGATGAGGAAATCGGCATTGTCCTTGATGATCAGCTCGCGGGCGAGACGCACCGCCTCGTCCGCGCTCGCCTTGCTGTCCCGCGGCAGCAGCTCCAGCTTGCGCCCGAGCACGCCGCCTTTGGCGTTGATGTCGGCGACCGCCATCTGCGCGCCTTTGAGGATCGGGACGCCATAGAGCGCCGCGGGACCCGAGAGCGGAATGGGAAAGCCGATTTCGATGTTGTCCGCGGCCGCCGCCGTTCCGGCGGTCAAGGCAATAGCCGTGCTAGCCAGCGCCCAAAGAAGGCTGACGCGCCTCATCCCTACCTCCCTGTCATTGCTTATTATTTGATTTTTTGATTGTTGGCTTCATCGTTGGGCCGCGGCGCGATAGCTGTCAAGCGCAGAGTGCCGCAGCGCCGCCGATCAGCGGGCGTCGTCCTCCTTTATTGAACCTAGCACCGAAGCGGTGCGCGCCCGGTGCTCATTTATTGAGCCCCGCCGTCTCAGGACGGCACATTCTCCAGCAGCATGCCCAGCCCTTCGGCGATGGTGAGATGCGCGATGACGGCGTCGCGGAGCTTCGGATAGGGCAGGCCCGCCAGCATCGCCGCCTGCACCACGGCCATGACTTCGCCGGCCTCGGCGCCGATCATCGTGAAGCCGAGAATGCGCTCGTCGCTCGCGCCCACCAGCACCTTCATGAAGCCTTGCTTCTCGTCCGTCGTGTGCGTGCGGAGCACGGCGTTCATCGGCAGCTTGGCCACCCGCGCAGCGATGCCCTGGGCTTGCGCCTCCTTTTCGTTGAGGCCGACACGGGCGAGCGGCGGATCGGTGAACACGCAATAGGGCACCAGCCGGTCGCGGGTGCTGCGCCGGCCGCCCGCCAGATTGTCGCGGATGATGCGGAAATCATCGACCGAGGCATGGGTGAAGTGCGGGCTGCCGGCGCATTCGCCGATCGCCCAGACATTGGGCGCCGTCGTCTCCAGCCGCTCGTTGACGCGGACATAGCCACGATCGTCCAGCGTGACCTTGGCCTCGTCGAGGCCGATCCCGACGGTGTTCGGGACGCGCCCCACCGCCACCAGGAGGTCGCTGCCCTCGACCGTCCGCTCGCCCGACGGCGTCCTGAGGCTCAGGGCGACCTTCTCCCCGGACCGGCCTTGCACCTTGAGCACCTGGGTCGCCCTCAGCAGCTCGACGCCCTCCTCGCTCAGCAGGCGCTCCATCGCCTCGACGACATCGGCATCCTCGCGGATCATGAGCTGCGGCCCGGCCTCGATGATGGTGACGCGGCTGCCGAAGCGGCGATAGGCCTGGGCCAGCTCGACGCCGACATAGCCGCCGCCGAGCACGATCAGGTGCGCGGGCGCGCGGTCGAGCTCCAGCGCCTCGATATGGGTCAGCGGCTTTGCCGCCTCGAGCCCCTCGATGCGCGGGAGCGCCGCATGCGTCCCGAGATTGAGGAACACCTGCTCGGCCGCGATGAGGCGCGCCCCGCCATCATTGAGGCGCACCTCCAGCGTCTTCGGCGCAACGAACCGCCCGCTCCCCATGATGAGCTGGGCGCCGCTCGCCTTGTAGTTGGCGAGATGCGCTGCGACCTCGCCTTCGACCATCTCGCGCTTGCGCCGCAGCACCGTTTTCATGTCGACCGTGGCGGGTCCGACGACCGTGCCGAATTGCCCGGCATGCCGCACGACATGCGCGATCCGCGCGCTCCACACTTCGTTCTTGCTCGGCATGCAGGCGATGTTGGGGCAGGAGCCGCCGATCCACCGTCGCTCGACGACCGCCGTCCGTCGCCCCGATCGCGCCAGGTGCCAGGCCAGCAGCTTGCCGCCTTGTCCGCTGCCGAGAACGAGAGCATCCAATTTTTCTGGTTGAGCCATCAGTCTCCTCCATGTGCCACGCCACGCGTGTGGTGATCAGGCGGATGCCGCCGGCGCTGCCCGCTTTCTCCGCCGCGCTCTCGCGCCCCGGCTGTCGCTTGGAGCGCGCAGCGGAACGTGTTGCGCTGCCGCTCTGGTGGAGCAGCGCGCGAACTCGAGAGAGGATGCGCGCCGCCCCTCACTTACGCTAGCCGCGCCGCGGTGATATCGTTCATTCCCGAGAGGAATAGCGATGGATCGTCTCGCCGCGATGGAGGCCTTCGTGCGCGTCGTCGATGCCGGCTCCTTCTCCGGCGCGGCGCGGCAGCTGCGCGTCGGTCAGCCGGCGGTCTCCAAGACGATTGCGCAGCTCGAGGACCGGCTCGGCGTGCGCCTGCTGCTGCGCTCGACCCATGGACTGACGCCGACCGAGGCCGGGCGCAGCTTCTATGAAAGCGCGCGGCAGTGCCTCGAGAAGGCCGACCAGGCCGAGCTTGCCGCGCGCGGCGCGGACGGCACCTTGTCCGGCCGGTTGCGCATCTCCGCCGCCGTGACCTTCGCGCGGCTCCACGTCATTCCGCGCCTCCCTCGCTTTCTCGCCGACCACCCGGCGCTCGACGTGGTCGTCGTTCTCGACGATGCGAACATCGACCCGATCGAAGCCGGCATCGACGTCGCGCTGCGCACGGGCGAACGCGTCGCCGCCGCCTTGACCGCGCGCAAGATCGCGCAGAGCCGACGCTCAGTCATCGGCACGCCTGCCTATTTCAAGACGATGGGCGTGCCGCAGGCCCCGGCCGATCTGGTCGCGCATCAGGCGGTCATCTATGACCAGCGCGGCGGCAGCCTGTGGACGTTCGCCAAGGACGGCGCCGAAGCCTCGATCACCGTGGACGGCCGCCTGCGCGTTACCGCCGCCGAAGGTGTGCGCGAAGGCGTGCTTGCGGGTCTCGGCCTCGCCGTCGCCTCCGAATGGATGTTCGCGCCGGAGCTGAAATCCGGGGCGGTCCACGCCGTGCTGGAGGATTGGTCCTTGCCGCCGGTCGATCTCTGGGCCGCCTTTCCGATGGGACGGCGGACGAGCGCCAAGGCGCGCGCCTTCGCCGATTTCATCGAGCGGCAAATGACCGGGGGGATTGCCCGGCGCGCCGTCGAGCCCGCTTCGCCTCGGCGGCGCACCGCCTGATGTCGGCATCTCCGCCCTTCGCGTATGGCGCGGAGCCTCCGATCTCGCGTCGATCCGCGCTGACGGGACTGGCGCTGGCCACCGCTTTTGCTTTGACGCCAACCGGGCAAGCTTCGGGCACCGAGGGTTTCTGGAATGGTCTCGGTCCCGGCTTCTCGCCCTCGGGTCCGAACGCCGGCCGCTACGGCGCGGACGAAGGCTACCCGATCGCCGATCGATCGCTGGCGGTTCAGCCCGGCGAGCCGCA
>DASQSR010000556.1:0-2884 GCA_035642295.1 Allostellaceae bacterium
GCGCCCGGTCGCGGGATCGAGCGCGATGACGCGGTCGAAGGGGGTGCAGAAGACCAGCTTGCCCTCGGCCAGGATCGGCGTCACTTCGGTGGCGCTGCGCCGAAAGGCATCGCCGCGGCGCGCCGCTTCGCCGGTGTGGTACGTCCAGGCGAGCGCGAGGCGCGCCACATTCTCGCGCGTGATCTGGCGCGCGGCGGAATAGCGCGTGCCGCCGTCATCGCCACCATAGGCCTGCCAGCCCTGTGCCCGCGCCGCGCCCGGCATCCAGAGCAATGGCACCAGAAACGCAACCGCGAAGCTCCAACACCGCCTCATGGCGTCCCCCTCACAGCAAAGCTGTCGCCTAGCGATTCACCACAGAGACAGCGAGGCGGTGAGAAGTTCCAGGCGCGCGAAGCGCGCAACCCTTCGCCTCACTGCCTCACAGCCTCCATGGTGGAGATCCTTTCCCCTCGCCGCACGGCCAGCCTACTCCGCCGCGGCGGCGACGCGGCGCAGATCTTCGGTGGTCGCGCCCATGCCGTCGGGGCGCCAGCCCGGCGGGCCGAAGAGAAAGAAAGCGCGGTCGCGCCAGCTGCGCGCGCCGACGAGATCGCGCAGCAGCGCCCGCCATTCGAAGAAGTTGAAGACGAAGGGATTGCGGGTGCGGAGCGGCTTCACCAGGCCGTAGCGGCAGGGAAGATCGTCGCGCTCGGCGACGAAAGTGCCGAAAAGGCGATCGAAGATGATGAGGACGCCGCCGTAATTGGCGTCGAGATAGGCGAGGTTCGCGGCATGGTGGACGCGGTGATGGGACGGCGTGTTGAGCACGTATTCGAGCCAGCCCAGCTTCGGAATCCAGGTGGCGTGCAGCGGGAACTGATAGAGCAGGTTCAAGGTGAGGACGGCGAAGACGGCGATGGGCGGAAAGCCGAGCCAGACCAGCGGCGCGTAGAAGATGCCGCCGCCGGCGATGCGGTCGAACCAGCCGAAGCGGAACGCGGCCGAGAGGTTGAGCTCGTTGCTGGAGTGATGGATGGCGTGCGTCGCCCAGAACCAGCGGATGCGGTGCGAGGCGCGATGGAACCAGTAGTAGCAGAACTCCTGGCCGAGGAAGAGCACGCCGATCGCCACCGGCCCGCTCAGCGGCAGGGTCGTGAGGCGATGCGTCCAGGCGAAGAAGATCACCGGAACGGCGATGCTGTAGCCGAGATAGCGGTGGACGAGGTATTCGCGGCCGAGGGCGTCGGCGAGCGAGGCGAGCGCGGCGCGCCAGTCATAGCCCGGGCCGCGCCAGGCGAGGGCCACGCCCTCAACGACCGCCGCGACGATGACCACGGGAAGGAAGAGCAGCGGGCCGAGGGTCTGGATGGTGAAGAAGACGTGAAGATTATTCATGGGGCCTCTCCGGCAACAGGAGGGCGCAGCGTGCCAGGGGCGCGGCTTTGCGGCTCGCCGGAACCGGCGATCAGGCCGGGAAAGGCTTGCCGATTTCGGAACTCGGCGAGGCCGGCGCCGGCTTTTGGGCGCGCTCGAGCTGCTGGCGGCGATAATCGGTCGGGGTCATGCCGGTCTCGGCCTTGAAGGCGCGGTTGAAGGGACCGAGCGACTGGAAGCCCGAATCGAGGGCGATGGTGAGGATGGGTACCCCCTCCTGCGCCGGGTCGGCCAATGCGGCGCGCGCATCGGCGAGGCGGTAGCCGTTGACGAAGCTGCTGAAGTTGCGATGGCCGAGGCGCTGATTGATGAGCCGGCGCAGGCGGTATTCGGGGATGTCGAGGCGGGCGGCGAGCCCGGCAATGGCGAGGCCCTCCTCGCGATAGGCCTTCTCGACCTCCATGACGCGGGTGAGGCGCGCAAGCAGCGCCGCCTCTTGCGGGACGCTTTCCAGCGAATCGGCAGGCGCGGCCCGCCGCGGTGTCGGCGCCGGCAGGGGCAGCAGGCCGCCCCGCTCGGACAGGGAGACCTCGGCGAGCAGCACGATGAAGCTGAAGGCGAGCAGCCCGGCGGCGTTGGCGGCGCTGACGGGCAACGCGAAAATGGGCGATCGCTCCGCCATCTCGAGCAGCACGATCATCAGCGAGTAGAGGGCGGCGGCGGTCAGCAGCACCATGCGGAAGCGGCGCCGCCGCTCGACGAGATCGGCGGCCCGGCCGCGCAGCACTTGCTGAATGATGAGGGCGACGAACAACAGCTGCGCCGCCTGGAAGCCGCGCCACACCACGGCGCTATCGCTGCAGGCACCCAAGAAGCCGAGGCCGACGAGGCCGAGCCAGGGCACGAGGTCGCGCCATGAGCGCTTGAAGTCATCGTCGAAGCAGGCCCGGGCCCAGAGGTAGAGCAGCGCGAGGTTCCCCATGCTGACCAGCATGAAAGGGAAGAGCCAGGGCGGGTGGCGCAGGAAGACGGCGGGCCAGGAATTGACGAGATAGGCGACGGTGGCGGCCGCTGCGAGCCCGCCATAGAAGGCCGCCGCCGAGCGCCGCGACTGGCGCAGCAGGAGCACCGCCAGCAGCGCCAGCAACGCCATGGCGCCGCCGCGGCAGGCGGCGTCGATCAGCGGCAGAAGGCTGACGCTCGGCATGGCCCCTCTGCCTAACACACCCCGGCACGGCAGGGCAAAGACCCTGCCGGCGCGGGACGGCGTTCAGCGGATATTAAGGGGGACGATCAGGTTGATGCCGGGCGAGGGCGCCGGCGCCGCATAACCGACCACCGGTGGCGCGTAGACCGGCCCCGGCTCCGGGCGGTAGTAGTGCCGCGGCGGCGGGCGATGGTCGTGGCGGTCGTCGCGGCGGTCGTCGCGGCGCGGCGGGTCGGCGCGGGCCGGCACGCACGGCGCAACGATCGCGCCGGCGAACACCAGAAGCGCGGCCGCGGCAAGCGACGATCGAAAGCTGAGATG
>DASQSR010000557.1:0-14611 GCA_035642295.1 Allostellaceae bacterium
AAGGCGAGCCGCGCCGGCGGCAGGCTCCGCTCCAGCGGCAGAAAGGCGCCGCCCGCCTTCACCACCGCCAGCAGCGTCACCACCAGATCGAGCGAGCGCTCCAGCGCCACGCCCACCACCCGATCGGCGCCGACGCCGAGAGCGACCAGCCGCCGCGCCAGGCGGCTCGAGCGCGCCTCGAGCTCGGCATAGGTGAGGCGCTCCGCGCCGCACACCACCGCCACCGCCGCCCCATGCCGCGCCGCCGCCGCGGCGAAGAGCCCGGCCAGCGTCGCCTCCGGCAGCGCCACATCGGTCGCGTTCCAGCCCTCCACCATCGCCGCGCGCTCTTCGCTCGACAGCAGCGACAAGGCGGCGACCGGCGCAGCGTCATCCGCGATGTAGGCGTCGAGCAGAGCGCGGAAACGACACGCGAGATCGTCGACTTCGGCGCGCGTGAGGTGCCGCGTGTTGAAGGCGAACTCGAGCAGCACCGGCTTCTCGCGGTGATATTCGCGCACGTACAGGGCGAGCGGGTTCAGCTCATAGCCGCCGGTCAGGCCGATGAGCTGGAACGGCGCCTCGCCGATCGGGAAATCGTAGTCGTTCTTTTCGTAAGAGAGCGCAACGTCGAAGAGCTGCCGCCGCCCAAGCCGAGTGAGGCCGAGGGCGTGCTGCACCTCCGGGATCGGCGCGCGTTGGTGCCGGTAGCCGCGCCGCAGCTGCTCGGCGACGTGGGCCACGAGCTCCTTCACCGATGCCGCCGGGTCGACCTCGAGGCGCAGCGGCATCATGCCGGCGAACATGCCGATCATCCGCTTGAACTCGGCCGTCGGGCGATTGAGGATCGGAACGCCGATGGTGATGTCGCGGCTCCCCAGGGTTCGCGACAGCAAGGCGCCGAGCAGCGCCGTCAGCACCGGGAAGGGCGTGGTGTCGCGCTCCCGGCAGCGGTCGAGGAAGCGCTGATAGTGCGGCCACTCGACCCAGGACTTCACCGAGCGCGCCGGGGTGTAGGCCTCGACCGCGCCGGCGCTGGAGCGCGCGGGGAAGAGCGGCGGCGGCAGCTCGCGAAAGCGCTCGACCCAGTACTCGACGTCGCGCGCGCGGCGCGCCGAGGTGCGATACTCCGCGTCCTCGGCGATGAAGCGGCTGTAGGACAGCGCGGCGATCTCGGTCTCGGCGTCGGCTGCCATGATCGCCCGGTAGGCGTCCGCGACGGCGCGGATCATCAGGGAGATGCCAAGACCGTCGACGATCAGGTGGTGGTAGCGGATGAGCAGGAACCAATGCTGCTCGCGCCCCTTGGCCAAGGTGAAATGGAACAAGGGCCCGCGCTCGGCATCGAAGAGGCGGGTGAATTCCGTGTCGATGAAGTCGAGAAAGGCGGCCTCGGGATCATCGGCGTCGCTGAGATCGAGAAAGGCGATCGGCGGAGCGCGGCCGGGATGGCAGGACTGCTTTGGCTCATCCGCATGAAAGCGCAGGCGCAGCGCGTCGTTGCGCGCCATGGCCAACGCGACGGCGCAATGGAAGATCGCCGGGTTGATCGCGCCGAAGATCCGGAGATAGCCGCCGATAATATAGAATCGCGGATCGGTGCCGCTCTGCAGGTCGAGCCACACCGGCATCTGAGCGGAGGTGAACTCGGCCCAATCGATGGCCGATGCCGAACGTGGTACGCCGTCCATCTACCCTTGGGACTCCCGAGCTCCCCCGATCGCGGATGCCGCTAGAGTGGGCGAAATGCGGCGGCGGAGCAACGGTCTACGCCCGCCTTCCGGCGCATCGCAACCGGGACAGGGCGCCGGCGCCGGCGATGGGCGTCACGGCACGGAACGGGACGGCGCGCGATAAGTCTAGGCCTTGTCGGCCTCCATGGCCTTGCGCAGGCTGAGCGGCCGGAGGTCCGTCCAGACGGCGCGGACGTAGTCGAGGCATTCCTGCTTGGTGCCGGTCTTGCCGGTGGCGCGCCAGCCGCCGGGAATGTCGAGCTCGGCAAGCCAGAGTGAATATTGCTCTTCGTCGTTCACCAGCACGGTGTAGCGCTGCGTATCCTCGCCCTCGTCGCCAGCCACAGTCCACCTCGGGATCGAATCGGCGACGTCACCCTAGGATCGCCGTCCGGGCGGGTCAACGCCGCGGCTAGGTGACGACCGTCAGGTTGACCCGGCGCTTCGACATGGCGCCGAGGTCGAGCACGGTGTCGTGGAAGGCGCGCAGCGTGCTGCGATGTCCGATGCTGACGATGGTCGGATGCCACGGCGCCGTGCGCACGAGCCGGTAGAGCTGCGACTCGCAAGCCTCGTCGAGGGCGGAGCTCGCCTCGTCGAGAAACACGATCGTCGGCTGGATCAGCAGCACCCGGGCGAAGGCCAGACGCTGCTGCTCGCCGAGCGACAGGCGATGCGCCCAGTTCTGCGAGGAATCGAGCTCGTCGACGAGCTCGGGAACGCCGACCTCGCGCAGCACCGCGGCGATCCGTGCGGTGGGCACGGCGAGATCCTCGCGCGGATAGAGCACGGCATGGCGCAACGTGCCGAGCGGCAGGTAGGGCCGCTGCGGCAGGAACAGGCACGTCCCCTCGGATAAGCGGATGCGTCCGCGGCCATAGGGCCAGATGCCGGCGATCGCGCGCAGCAGCGTGCTCTTGCCCGCGCCGGTCGGCCCGGCGATGAGCAGCGCTTCGCCCGCGGCGACCGAGAAGCCGACATTGCGCAGCAGCGCCGTGCCGTCCGGCAGGTCGAGCTCGAGGTCGCTCACCTCGGTGCCGCCGCCCTTGATGTTGAGCTCGATCTGCTGTGGCGCGCGCGCCGCGGCGGCAATGGCGCGGACCCGGGTGTCGAAGCCGCTCAACCGCTGAACCACCGACTGCCACTGTGCGATCTCGATATAGTTCTTGATCAGGTAGGAGAGCGCGACCTGCAGCTCGAAGAAGGCGCCGGCCGTCTGCATCAGCCCGCCGATCTCCATGTTCCTGGTAAAGTACATCGGCGCGGCGACGATGAAGGGGAAGATCACCGCGACCTGATCGTAGGTCCTGGTGTACCAGCCGAGCATTTTGACCCGCTTCATGATCGCCCAGAAGTTGCCGACGACATGAGTGAACCGGTCGGTGAAGGTGCCGAGCTCGCGGTCCTCGCCGCGATACAGCGCAACACTCTCGGTGTTCTCGCGCAGGCGCACCAGGCTGAAGCGGAAATCGGCCTCGAAGCGCTGCTGGTCGAAATTGAGCTGCACCAGCGGGCGGCCGATCTTGAAGGTGAGCCAAGTGCCGCCCACAGCATAGATGAGTGCCACCCATACCATGTAGCCGGGGACATAGAGGCTGCCGAGTGGGCCCAGCGGGATCGTCATCGGACCGGAGATCGACCAGAGAATGGCGAGGAACGAGACGACGGTGAGACCCGCGTTGAGGAAGCCGGTCGTGCCGACGGTCAGCGCGATGCTGTGCTGGGTGAAAAGATTGAGATCGTCGGCGATGCGCTGGTCCGGGTTGTCGGTACCGCCGTCGCTGACCTGCAGCCGGTAATAGGCGCGCTCGTCGAGCCAGGCGTTGAGATAGCGTCGCGTCAGCCAGCGCCGCCAACGGATCTGCAGCATCTGGCCGAGATAGGTCTGGTAGACGATGAAGGTGATCGACAGCACGGAGAGGACGCCGTAGACGCCAAGCTGATAAAGGAACGCCCCCTTGTCGTAATGCTGCAGCGCGTCGAAAACATTCTTTCGCCATATGTTGAGGCCGATGACGATGGCGACGGACAGGACATTGAGGACGATGACGGCGGCAAGCAGTCCCCAGGCCCACCACTTGTCTTCCGACGACCAATAGGGCCTCGCGAGCCGCCATGCCTCGCGCCACGTCCCTCGTTTTGCCTCCACGACGTCTACCCCCCGATTTGCTGACGGGAATGACACGGATGCTTCTCAACCCCCGAGGTGAGCGGCACTTCGCCTTCCCCGGGCTTCGTCCGGCACTCTACACCAGTCCTGGTAAATAAGCTCCAAAGGTCGAGGCGGGCCGGACGGCATCAGGCGGTGCCCCAGATCAGCCGCGCCGCTTCGACCACCCGGCCGAGCTTCGCCCGCTCGACCGCTTCGGTGACCGGATTGCCCGCGACCGTGCTGGCGAAGCCGCATTGCGGGCTGAGCGCGAGGCGGGCGAGATCGAGATGGCGTGCGGCCTCGTCGACGCGGCGGCGCAGCAAGTCGAGCGGCTCGATCGCCGGCGTCTTGGTGCTGACGAGGCCGAGCACGACGCCCTTCGCCTTGGGCACGAGGCGCAGCGGCGCGAAATCGCCGGCGCGGGGCGTGTCGAACTCGAGCAGGAAATGGCTGACCTCGGCGCGCTGGAACAGCGTTTCGGCGATCGCGTCGTAGCCGCCTTCCGCGAGGTACTTGCCCTTGAAATTGCCGCGGCAGAGATGAACGCCGATCACCAGTTCCGGCGGGTGGCCCGCAACCGCCGCGTTGATGGCGTCGACATAGAGATGGGCGAGGGCCTCGGGATCGCCGCCATCGGCGGCGATCCGCTCGCGCGCCGCGGCATCGCAGAGCATGGCGAGCGCCACCTCGTCGAGCTGCAGGTAGCGGCAGCCGGCACGGGCGAGCTCGGCGATCTCGGCGCGGTAGACGGCGGCGAGATCGTCAAAGAAGGCGGCGGGATCGGCATAGAGGCCGGGCTCGGCGTAGGCGGCGCCGCGCCAGAAATGCATGGTGGAAGGCGAGGGGAGCGTGATCTTCGGCGTCAGGGTGGCGCCGATCTCGCGCAGAAAGGCGAACTCGTCGAGCGCGATCGGCTGGGAGCGCCGCAACCGGCCGACGACGTGCGGCGCGGTGAAGGATTGCTCATGGCCGTGCTCGTCGCGGAAATTGAAGCGGGCGTCGCGCACCGACAGCCCCTCGGTGCGCTCGACGAAGCGGCTCCAGTAGGAGCCGCGGCGAAACTCGCCGTCGGTCACCACGGCGAGTCCCGCCTCCTGCTGCAGCCGCACCGCCTCGCGAATGCTCTCGTCCTGGATGCGGCGGAAATCGTCCTCGCCGAGCGTGCCGGCGGCGCGGTCGCGGAAAGCCTGCCTGAGGCGCGGCGGGCGCAGCAGGCTGCCGATGTGATCGGCGCGGAAGGGCGGGCGTCCCGGCGCGGCGTGCATGGCGGCTCCTCGGCAACGGCTCGGCCGGCTCGGCCGAGCCCCGGGTCCTTTTTCCCGATCCCGTCGCGCGACGTCAACCGGCAGCGGGCGGGCTTTGTCTCGGGCGGGCGAGACGCCATACTTCGCGCTCGTGCCGCAGCCGGTGTGGGGAGATCATGCGCGTTGCCGTTCTGGGCGGGGGAAATGGCAGCTACGCCGCGGCTGCCGACCTTGCCGAACAGGGACATGAGGTGCGGCTGTGGCGGCGCGATGCCGCCGCTTTCGCGCCGGTGCTCGAACAGGGCGGCCTGCGGCTCACCGATCATCGCGGCAGCCGCGACATTCGCCTCGCGCTCGCGACCACGAACCTCGGCGCGGCGCTTGCCGGCGCGGCGCTGATCGTGGCGCCGGTGCCGGCCTTCGGCCAGCGCGCGCTGGCGGCGGCGATGGCGCCCCATCTCAGCGACGGCCAGGTGATCTTCGTCCCGCCCGGGAGCTTCGGCAGCTATGTCATGGCGCGAGGCTTCCGCGAGGCCGGCGCGCGCGCCGAAGTGAGCCTCGCCGAGACCGGCACGCTGCCCTATCTCACGCGCAAGCACGGCCCCGCCGAGATCGCCATCACCACCCGCGCGACGCGGCTGCCGACCGGGGTCTTCCCCGCTCGGCTCGCCGCCCCGGCGCTCGCGGTGCTGCAGCGCGCCTACCCCGCGGTCGAGCCGGTCGAGGATGCGCTGAGCGCGGCGCTGATGAATGCCGGGCCGATCATCCACCCGCCGCTCATCATCATGAATGCCGGAGCGATCGAGCATTTCGACCATTGGGACATCCACAACGAGGGCACGACGCCGTCGATCCGCCGCGTCACCACCGCGCTCGACGGCGAGCGCATGCGGCTGCGCGAGACGCTCGGCTATGGTCCGCCGCATTTCCCGCTCGCCGATCACTACGAGAGCGACCGCTGGATGTACGGCAATCTCGCCCACGACAAGCTCGTCGAGAGCGGCGATTGGCGCGAGACCCTCGATCTCACGCGGCACCGCTACATGCGCGAGGACGTCGCCTACGGCCTTGCCTTCCTCGATTCGCTTGCCGCCTGGGCGGGCGAGAGCTGCCCGGTGGCGCGCGGGCTGCTCGCCATCGGCTCGGCGATGTGCGGCGAGGACTTCCGGCAGAGCCCGCGCCGGCTCGAGACGCTGGGGCTCGACCGGCTCGACCGCGCGGGCCTCGCAAGGCTGCTGCAGGACGGGCTCCCATGACGGCGCTTCCGGTGATCGCGGCGCTCGGCGCCGGGCGCATGGGCCGCGGCATCGCCCATGTCTTCGCCTATGCCGGGCACCCGGTGGCGCTCGTCGATGTGAAGGAGCGCGCACCCGGCGACGCGCAACGGCTGGAGCGGGAGGCGCTGGGCGAAATCGAAGCATCGCTCGCGGCGCTGGCGGAGCTCGGCGTCTTCGCCGCGGCGGAGATCCCGGCGATCCTCGGCCGCATCTCCTTCGCCGGGCGCGAGGCGGCGCCGGCGGCGCTGGCGGCGGCCCAATTCGTGTTCGAGGGCGTGCCGGAAGTGCTCGCCGCAAAGCGCGAGGCGCTCCAGTTTGCGGCAGCCTATCTCGGCCCCGAGGCCGTGCTCGCCTCCACCACATCGACCTTCCTGGTCGATACGCTCGCCGCCTTCGCGCCGGCGCCGGAACGCTTCCTCAACGCGCATTGGCTCAACCCCGCCTATATCGTGCCGCTGGTCGAGCTGAGCTCGGGCCGGCGCACCGACCCCGCCGTCCTCGCCGCGACGAAGGCGCTGCTCGAAGCGATCGGCAAAGTGCCGGTGGTCTGCGCCGCCGCGCCCGGCTTCATCGTGCCGCGCATCCAGGCGCTGGCGATGAACGAGGCGGCGCGGATCGTCGAGGAAGGGCTGGCGACGGCGGAGGATGTCGACAAGGCGACGCGCTTCGGCATCGGCTTCCGTTATGCCGCCATGGGGCTGCTGGAGTTCATCGACTACGGCGGCGGCGACATCCTCTACTACGCCAGCCGCTACCTCGCCGAGGCGACGGGTGCTCCCCGCTTTGCCGCGCCCGAGATTGTCGAGCGCAACATGCGCGAAGGCCGCCTCGGGATGCGCAGCGGCCGCGGCTTCTACGATTTTGCCGGCGTCGATGTCGCGGCCTATCGCAAGGACGTGCTGAGCCGCCTCGTCGGCCAGCTCCGCTACGTCGACCTGCTCCTGCCGCCGGGCGCGGCGTTGAAGCGGCGCGAGGGGCGGTAGCGGTCGCGGCTAGCCGGAGGGGTGCGGCAGATGAGGTCGGGCCGCGGCTAGCCGGAGGGGTGCGACTTTCGCGATTGCTCTGCAATCGCTGTCGCCGCTCGCGACAACGCTGCGCGTTGCGCGGGGACGAACGCGCAGGCGCGTTCGCTCGGTGTCAAGCGAAAAGCGACGGGGAGGGGTGTGATTCACTGGTGTACAACAGTGACTCATTTTTCTCCGGGGTGATTCACTGACTCACTTCGCGAAGCTGTCCGCTCTCAGCCGTCAGCGGTCGGATGAGTCGTCAGTCCTCAGTTGTCAGTCTTCGGTTGGTCGCCCCGATACCGAACTGACGGCTGACTGCCGACGGCTTTGTTTCACGATGTCAAAGAGCGTGGTCGGCGGATTTTAGCACTGCACCCCTCGGAGATCGGTGGCCGTCTTCAACCGGATCCCCGCGGGCCTCTTGACGATAGGTGCATATGCTCCCAATGTAGGCGCATATGCTCTGATTGAAGGATGGTCTCGATGGGCAAGCTTGAAGGGAAGATCGCGCTGATCACCGGCGGCAGCAGCGGCATCGGCCTGGCGACGGCGAAGCGGTTCGTGAGCGAAGGCGCTTTTGTGTTCGTGACCGGGCGCCGCGCGGCGGAGCTGGACGCGGCGGTGAAGGAGATCGGCAGAAATGTGACCGGCGTACAGGGCGATGTCGCGAACCTCGGCGATCTCGATCGCCTGTTCGCGCAGATCACGCGGGAGAAGGGGCGGCTCGACATCGTTTTCGCCAATGCCGGCGTCGCCCAATATGCGACGCTCGGCGACATCACCGAGGCGCTCTATGCATCGATCTTCGACGTCAACGTGAAGGGCCTTGTCTTCACCGTGCAGAAGGCGCTTCCGCTCCTGCCCGACGGCGCGTCCATCATCCTCAACGCCTCGATCGTCGGCAGCAAAGGCCTGCCGTCCAACAGCATCTACAGCGCCACGAAAGCGGCCGTGCGCTCGTTCGCGCGCACCTGGACCACCGACTTGAAGCACCGCCGGATCCGCGTCAACGCCCTGAGTCCGGGAACGATCGACACCCCCGGCTTGAACGGCCTGCTCGCCTCGGCCGAGGCGGGAGAGCAGCGCCGGAAGGCGATCGGCAGCGTGGTGCCACTCGCCCGGTTCGGCACGCCCGACGAGATCGCCAAGGCCGCCGTGTTTCTCGCCTCCGACGACAGCAGCTATGTCGCGGGAGCCGAACTCTTCGTCGATGGCGGGTTCGCGCAAGTGTAGGTCGCCGCAGGGAAAGGCCGGCGCGCTCAGCTCTCGCTCGGGACGTCGCGCTCGAGCTCGGCCGCCTCCTGCTCGAGCTCGCTGACGATCTCGATCAGCCGCTCGGCGAGCGCGTCGTCCAAATCCGCGTATTCATCGGCGATCCGGCGGAACTCCTCTGCCAGCTGGCGCAATCTGGCTACCCGCTTTTGAGCTTCTGGCATACGCCGCAAATGGCGCCGCGTAGAGCGCGTAGAATAGTGACAGCCAGCACTAGACCTTTCGCCTGCAGCAAAATAAGGCGCAGGCAATGCTCGCCGGTTCGGCGTTGATCGTCACTCACGACCTCGGGAGAGATCGATCAGGCAGGCGGCACCATCCTCCGTTCCGACGCCAAGGGCGGTGCCGTCCGGCGACCAGGCCATGCTCGCGGGCTTGCCGTCGCCCGGCGGCTTTATTGACACGATCCGGCGTCGCGGCAGATCGGCGACCCGCACCTCGCCGTCCCGATAGGCGAAGGCCAGCAGCGGGCGTGCCGGATTTGCCGCGACGACCGTCACCAGGCTGCCGGCTTTGTAGCCGAGCTCGAGCGGGGTCTTGCCCGCCGGTCCGCTGCCGGAGAACGGCCAGGCGACGACACTTTCGGCGCCGCCGCTCACGAGGTATCGCGGCTTCCCGACCCAGTCGAGGGAGCGGACCTTGGTGGCGTAGCCGGACATGCGCAGGTCGCTCCCGTCGGCCATGCGCCAACCATGGAGCTCGCTTTCCTGGGTCGCGGTGATGAGATAGGCGCCGTCCGGGCTCCACCAGACGCCGATATGCGAGCCGCGGTACTTGAGACGCCTTGGCGTCGCGCCGATCGACGCCGTCCACCACAGCGTCACTCCGTCATAATGCGACACGGCGAGGCGCTTGCGCTTGGGGCCGAAGGCGAGGCCGGAGACGGTGCTTGGATGTTCGGCGGTTCGTCCCGCCTCCCGGCCGCCAGGCTCAAGGACGCGCACCTCGCGGCCGAGCGCCACGGCCAAGGAAGTCTCGGTCACGGCGATCGTGTCGATCAATTGCGCGGCCGCGTGCAGAAGAGTTTGGCGCGTGCCGTCGGCGCCCGTCCGGACGAGCCGTCCGTCATCGCCGCCCGAGAGAAAGCCATCGGACGTACAGTCGCAAGCAAGGCAGAGTGCGGCTCCGTCATGAGCCGCGACGACCCGAGGTGCCGACGAAGGCCCGGCACACGCTGCAATCCGCAGTGTGCCGTCGCCGAGCGCGGCGCCAAAATGATGTCCGGACCGGGTGAAGACGAGGCCGGTCACGGCGGCATCGAAGCGCCAGCGCCAGATCTGGGGCGCCAGGACGTGCGGCTGGTCGAGTGCGCTGGCCGGATCGCCGGACATGCGGGACCCGTGCCTTCAGGCGGCGATGCAGGCGTTGAAACCGGCCCTGAGCGCCGCCTCGTCGAGATTGCGGCCAATCAGGACGAACTTCGACTGCCGCATCTCCCCCGGCCGCCAGAGCTTCCCGTCATCGCCGACCATCAGCATGTGGACGGCCTGGAAGACGTAGCGGTTGGGACTTCCCTTGATGTCGAGGATGCCCTTCGAGCGCAGAATGTCGACGCCGCGGAGCCGCAGGAGGTTCGAGATCCAGCCGCTGAAGGCGCTCATGTCGAGCGCTCGATTTGCCTTGAGCGCCACGCTGGTGATGGCGTCATCGTGCTGATGGTCGTCCTCGCCGAGAAAATTGGGCTCGATCTCGAGGATGCGATTGAGGTCGAAGGCCCCGCGGCCGAGGATCTCGTCGATCGGCAGCGCGCAATGGTCGGTCCGGTGCAGCGTCGCGATCGGATTCATGGCGTGGACGCGCGCCTCGATCGCCGCCAGCTCCGCCGGCGACACCAGATCGACCTTGTTCAGCAGAATAATGTCGGCGAAGCCAATCTGCTCGGCCGCCTCGTGGCTGTCGTCGAGGCGCTGAAGAATGTTCTTGGCGTCGACCACGGTAACGATCGAATCGAGCTTCGCTCGCTCGGCGACCTCGTCATCGACAAAGAAGGTCTGCGCCACCGGCGCAGGATCGGCAAGGCCGGTCGTCTCGATCAGGATGGCGTCGAACCGGCCTTTGCGCTTCAGCAGATTGCCGATGATGCGGATGAGATCGCCGCGCACGGTGCAACAGATGCACCCGTTGTTCATCTCGAACACCTCTTCGTCGGCGTTGACCACGAGCTCGTTGTCGATGCCGATCTCGCCGAACTCGTTGACGATGACGGCGTACTTCTTGCCGTGCTGCGCGGTCAGCACACGGTTCAGGAGCGTCGTCTTGCCGGCGCCGAGATAGCCGGTAAGCACGGTCACGGGGATCTGGTCCATGGATCTCCTCCGGCGCGATCAATCGTCGATGGGGCTGTCGATGGAGAGCAGCACCCGGCTCTGCCGCAGCTGCTGGATCGGCGGCGAGCGATGGACGCAGCCCCTCCCGGCCAGACCAGGATGGGCGTTGCCCTTGAAAAGGCCGACGGACCAGGGCTCCAGCCGCCGGACGGCGGCAGGATCGAGAACGACGCCCGCATTGCCGCCGCGACCGAGGGCGGACCGATCGACCGCGTGGTCGGCCACCCATTCGCTGCCGGGTCCGTGATAGGTGCAAAGGAGGCGCAAGCCGATGTTGTCAGCATGGAAGTACCGGCACCCGTCGGTGCTCACGACCTCGAGCTTGACCCGGACGCGATCGGTGCCGGCGCGGTCGGCGTAGACCCGGCACAGCATGCCGATGTCGTGCAGCAGGGCGCGCCGCCAGGCGTTGAGGCGCGGCGGCACGGCCGGCAGCAGATGGTCGAGCTCGATCGCACCCGCCGAGCCCTCGAGGCTTGCAGATCCGCAGCGGCTACGGGTGAGATGCCGGAACAGCGGCCGAAAGCCGGCGCGGCAGGGGCGATGCCAGACCGACAAGTTGGCCGCCACCTCGCGAAACCGCGCCTCCGTCGGCGACGAAGGCGCGGTGCCTGGACCCCCCGCGGCATTCAACATCATGTCCATCAACGGGCAACGGGCTCCTAGAACGTTATAACATATCATTTTACCGCGCGGGCGGCAAAAGGCAATAAGGGGCGCGGCGGGCGCCCCTCACGCAGCGGGCCTGGCGTCAGTACTGAGCGGCGCCGCCGTCGACCATGAGCTCGATGCCATCGATGTAAGCGCTGTCGTCGGAAGCGAGGAACAGCGCCGCCTTTGCGAGGTCGTCGGGCGTGCCCATGCGCTGCAGCGGAACCGTGCTGGCCATCTCGGCCTGCTCCTTGGTGCCGACCAGAGAGTTGAGGCCGGGCGTCACGGTGTAGCCGGGGCTGAGCACGTTCACGCGAATCCCGCGGCCCTTCAGGTCGAGGATCCAGCTGCGCGCAAACGAGCGTATCGCCGCCTTGGTGGCGTTGTAGACCGAGAACGATGGCATGCCTTTGATCGATGCGATCGAGCCGGTGAGGATGACGGAGGCGCCGGGCTTGAGCAGCGGCAGCGCCTTCTGCACCGTGAACAGGAGGCCGCGGACATTGGTGTTGAACGTCCTGTCGAAATGCTCCTCGGTGATCTCGCCCAAGGGGGCAAACTCGTAGACGCCGGCATTGGCGACCAGGACATGGATCTGCTCGGCGTAGAGCTTCACCGTCTCGTAGAGGCGGGTGATGTCGGCGAGGTTCGACATGTCGCCGCGGATGGCGGTGACATTGCCGCCGAGCGCGGCGACGGCCTTGTCCAATTCCGCCTGCCGGCGGCCGGTAATGAAGACGCGCGCCCCTTCTTCGGCGAACCGCTTGGCGATGCCGAAGCCGATGCCGGCACTGCCGCCGGTGACGACGACGATCTTTCCGTCCAGTTTCCTGCTCATGGTCATGTCCTCCTGGGATCGAGTTCGGAAGCGGGTCAGGCGGCCGACCGCGCCGCCAGCCGGTCGAGGACCGGCAGCAGCTCGGTGGGGTCAGGCCGCCGGGTGTAGTCGGGGTTGACTTCGGCGTAGGCGATGACGCCGTCGGTCCCGATCACGTAGCGGGCCGGCATCGGCAGCGTCCAGGACGGGTCGGCGTTCAACGTCGGCAGGTCGTTCTTCAGCGCCTTGTAGACGTCGATGAGCTCGTCCGGGAGCCGGAAGCGCAGCCCGAAGGCGGCGGCAACCGCGCCGTTCACATCGCTGAGGATCGGAAAGGCGAGCTTGTTCTGGCGCGCCGATTTACGGCTGTTGGGCGCGGTCTGCGGCGAGAGCGCGACGACACCGGCGCCGCGCGCCGCGATCGCCGAAAGGGCATCCTGGATCGCTTGCAGCTCCATGTTGCAGTAGGGGCACCAGACGCCGCGATAGAAGGTGACCACCAGCGGACCCTGCGCCAGCAGCGCCGCCGAGCTGACCGGGGCGCCGTCCGGGTCCTTGAGCGTGAACGCCGGGGCGATGTCGCCGGCCTGCTTGGCGCGCTCGGCCTGCCCGGACGCGATGAGGTCCGCGGTCGCGCGATGCATCGCCTCAATGACCTCGGGCGAGACGTTGTAGGGCGGCTTGCCGGCTTCGAAATCGGCTTTGAAGGCATCGAGGCGGTCTTGCAGGGTCATCACGTCTCTCCTGGTGGTGGCTCGGCGTCCGTCGCCGGCCTCGAGGAGAGAAATGACCTATTCGCAGAATACGCAGTAGACAGGAGATTTGTAGATCATTTATACATATAGCGTATGAGTGATCGGCTTCAGGAGCTTGCTGTCTTCGTCCGGGCGGCCGAGACCGGCAGCTTCTCCAAGGTCGCCCGCGAGTTCGGCGTGTCGCAGCCCTCGGTCTCGCGCATGGTGGCCGCTCTGGAGGCCCGGCTCGGGGCGAAGCTGCTGCTGCGGACCACCCGCCGGGTCACGCCGACCGATGCCGGCGCGGTGTTTCTCGAGCGCTCGCGCCGGATCCTCGGCGACCTCGAAGAAGCAGCGCAGGCCGCCCGCGGCGCCGACAGCCTTCACGGCGTGTTGCGGGTGGTGATGTCCGGCGCGTTCGGGACGCGCGAGGTCATCCCGCGCCTGCCGGGATTCCTCGAGCAGCACCCGCGCCTCAAAGTCGAGCTCGTCATCTCCGACCGGACGGACGACCTCGTTGCCGAGGGTGCCGACATCGCGCTGCGCCTGGGGCGGCTCGGCGATTCGGCTTTCGGCGCACGCCTGCTGGCGTCGGCGCCGCGGCTGCTCATCGCCGCGCCGGCCTATCTCGCGCGCCGCGGCGTGCCGCAGACGCTGGCCGATCTGTCGGCACATGATTGCATTGTCGGGCCGGGTCACTCGGGTCGGAGAGGCTGGGCGTTCAGACGCTCCGGTGCGGTCACCTCGGTCGCGGTGGAAGGGCGGGTGCAGGTCGAGTCCGCCGAGGGCGTCATGGCGTGCGTCAAGGCCGGCCTCGGGATTGCCGTGGTGTCGCGCTGGATGTGCCGGGCGGAAATCGAAAGCGGCGAGGTGCGGCCGATCCTGGCCGACGACGCGCTGGAGCCCGTCGAGGTGCACGCGCTCTATCCCGCGGGGCCCCGCCCGGCGGCCAAAGTGCGCGCCTTCTCGGACTATCTTGCCGGAACGCTCGGCGAGAGCACGATCAGGCAGGCAAAAGGCCCCTAGTCGCTCTCGTCCCCATCGCGGGGAGCGATTGGTTCAGATAATTGAGCCTGATCTTCGCCGCGCACGCGTTCTGGAGCTTGGATGTTCGCCCGACGAGTCGTAGCATGAACCGTGGGCTATCTGTGGCGCTCTCCTGCTGCCATCATGCCCTGGCTGGCCGGGGTCGCCCTGCTTTTGGCCAGCGCATCCATCGAAGCGCAACAATCCCCACCCGCCAGCGCCGTCGCGACGACGACGTCAATTGTCCGGTTGGATCCCCTGGTTTGGGCATGCCGCAGCGAAGCCGCGAGGCGGGCCGCTTTGGGGAAGGAAGTACATCAGGTTCGCTGGGATGAAACGGCGCCGCCCAAGGTGACGAGACGGAACAGCGGGGTGCGCGCCGTCGTTCAGGT
>DASQSR010000558.1:0-4697 GCA_035642295.1 Allostellaceae bacterium
CCGAGGCCGAGCACGCGGCCCACGACCGCGGCTGAGGCGGTTCGTCCCGCGCCCCGGTTGCGTCGGCGGTAGCGGCTCGCTGCCGCGCCTGATATCCTGCGGCTGCTTGGCCAGAACGAGGAAGCCATGACCGAACGCTTCAAGCCGCTTTCTCTCGAGGAGATGACGCCCGACCAGCGCCACATGGCCGAGAACGTTCTCGCCGGACCGCGCAAAGGGCTGCGCGGCCCGTTCAGTACCTTCCTCTACAGCCCCGAGACCGGCGATCTCGCGCAGCAGCTCGGCGCGCAGGTGCGGTTCAAAAACGTGCTGCCGGAGAAGCTCAAGGAGCTCGCCATCATCATCGTCGCCCGCTTCTGGACGGCGCAGTACGAGTGGTATGCCCATCACAAGATGGCGCTCGAGGCCGGCCTCGATCCCGCCATTGCCGGCGCCATCGCCGACGGCAAGCGGCCGGCACAGCTCGCCGACGACGAAGCGGCGATCTACGATTTCTGCACCGAGCTGCTCGAGAGCAGCGAAGTGAGCGATGCCAGCTTTGCCGCGGTCAAGGAACGCTATGGCGAAAAAGGCGTCGTCGATCTCATTTGCACGCTCGGCTATTACTGCCTGGTATCGATGACACTCAACGTCAACCGCTACCCGCTCCCGGCGGACGCGACGCCGCTGAAGAAGCTGAGCTAGCAAACCCTTCATCTCGAAGCGCCGGCAGACTCGCGGTCTCCTCCTCGGCGAGCTCTTCCTCGATATTGGGCTCGTCGAGATACCAGGGGAAGTCGATCACCACCGTCCGCGAGCCGCCATAACGCAGCAGCGCCCGCCGGAGATGCCAGGCGTGATGGGCGTGCAGCAGGTGCTGCCACCAGCTGCGCTTCACCACTTCGGGGATCAGCACGGCGACAATGCGATCGGGATGCCGCTTCTCGGTATCGCAGATGAGCTTCAGCAGCGGCTCCTTCAGCCGGCGATAAGGAGCAGGCAGCTGGATGAGGCGTGGCGGGTTGATGCCGGCTTGGCGCGCCGGCGTCTCCACGTCGTGCCGCCAGCGCCGACGCAGCCGCCCGTCTTCCGGCGTGTCCGGACCTGCGAGCGCGGTGAAATGCACCCCCGCGACGTCGCGGGAGAGGCGGCAGGCGAAGGCGAGAGCCTGACGCGTCGGGCGATCCCAGCCCTCGCACATCACCAGCATGATCGGTGGCTTGGTGTGCCGGAGATCGAGCGGCCCCTTCTCCTCGAGAGTTGCCTCCAGCCGCACGTAATAGCGCTTCACCCCTCGCAGCAGCAGGATCACGGCGGGGATGACGAGGAGCGTGATCCAGGCGCCGGCGACGAACTTGGCGGCGACGATGGTCGCCAGCGCCGCGCCGGTGGCCGCGGTGCCGAGCGCGTTGATCGCAAGACGCGCGCGGCCGAGCCGCCGCTCCGCCGGCGCCGACGCCTTGCCGATCGCGCGCCGCCAATGCAGCACCATTCCCGCCTGCGACAAGGTGAAGGTGAGGAACGCGCCGATGGCAAATAGCGGAATCAAGCGATCGGTGATACCGCCGAACGCCGTCAACAAGATGCCGGAGCAGGCCGCGAGGTAAAGGATGCCGATCGAGAAGACCAGCCGCCGCCCGGCGGCGGCGAAGGGTCGCGGCAGATAATCGTCACGCGCGACCAGCCGGCAGAGCTGCGGAAAGCCGACGAAGCTCGTATTGGCGGAGAGCACCAGAACGGCAAGCAGGCTGGCGATGGCGACGTCGTAGACGAGCCCGCGGCCGGCGATCGCCGCCGCCAATTGCGAGAGAACCGTCTGATAGCCCGGCTTCATCTGATCCATCGCTACGATGCGGTAGGCCGGGACGGTATAGGCGATGCCGGCGAGAAGCAGACCGAGCGCGCCGCAAATGACGCTCAGCGTGCGGTGGCCGTGCTTCACCGCCGGGTCGCGAAAGGCGGCGACGCCGTTGCTCACCGCCTCGACGCCGGTCATGGCGGTGCAACCGCTGGCAAACGCACGGAGCAGCAGCCAGAGGCCCACCGCCTCGCTGGCGGCGGGCGGCGCCGGCCCCGCGACAACCGGCGTCGGATGGCCGCCGGCCGCGATCGCCTTCACCGCGCCCAGCGTCACCAGCCCGAGGAAACTGGCGATGAAGGCGTAGCTCGGCACCGCGAAAATCCGCCCGGACTCGGGCAGGCCGCGCAGATTGGCGAAGGTGATGGCGAGGAGGGTCGCCAGGCAGAGCGCCAGCGTGTGCGGCTGCAGAACGGGAACGGCGGAGGTCAGCGCGCCAACGCCCGCCGAGATGCCGACGGCGACGTTGAGTACATAATCGATCATCAGCGCCGCCGCGGCGAGGAGACCGGCGCCGGCACCGAGATTCTCGCGCGCGACAGTGTAGCCGCCGCCGCCGTTGGGATAGGCGGCGATCGTCTGGCGGTAAGAGGTGTAGAGCACGGCCAGCAGCAGCAGGATCGCCGCCATGACGCCGCGGAGCTCGCCCAATCCGGCAGCGCCGAGCGGCAGCAGAATGGTGAGCGCCGCTTCGGGTCCGTAGGCCGCCGACGACAGCGCGTCGAGGCCCATCGCCGGCACGCCTTCGAAAACGCCGATCCTGCGCGCGCCGGACTCGCGATTTGCCAACGGGCGCCCGAGCAACAACCGGATGATATTCATCGCGCTCGCCATCCCCCTTCGCCGACAACAGGGACGGCAGGAACACGGTTCCGCGCGTCAATCGTCGGGGTAGTGTGGCCCCGGGCGGCTGTGAAGCTGGTCGTAGTGGACGAGAACCGGCGCGCCCAGCGGGCACGGCGCGCCATCGCGGAAAGCCCATTCGCCGCGATCGCAATCGACGGCGCGGACATAGCCGTTGAGGTAGAAGCGGCGATCGCCCTCGGTCAGGTTCGGCCCGGAGCCGTGGATGGTGAAGACGTTCCAGAGCGCGACGTCGCCGGGATCGAGCTCGAGCACGACCAGCTTGGCGGGATCGAGGCCGGCGGCCACGAGCCGTTCCTCGGCCATGCTCTGGTCGAGCACGGGCGCCGGCCCGGCGAGATCGATCTCGCCGCGGCGGTGCGAGCCGGGATAGACGCGCATGGCGCCATTGTCGGCGCGATGCGGATCGACGGCGATGCCGGTCTGCACATAGGCGGTCGCGAGATTGCGATAGGCGCTGCGCGGCCGGCGGAAGCGCGCATCCTGATGGAAGGCGAACTCGGCGCCGGCGGCGCCCGGCGGCTTCCAATGCAGCTGATTGATGATCTGCTTGATGTCGCAGCCGATCAGCGGCTCGAGCAGCGCCAGGTAGCGCGGATCGCGCCGCACCGCCTCGAGCAAGGGATCGCCGTAGGACGGCCATTGCACCAGCCGCACCAGCGTGCCGAGGCGGGCGTCATGGCCGAGGCGATAGAACAGATTGCCGTGGCGAAAGCTGCGGCCATGAGCCATGCCTTCGGCCCAGTGGCGCCGGAACGCGGCGGCCATGTCGGCGATCTCGCCGGGATCGAAGACGCGGCGCAGGACGGCGTAGCCTTCGGCGCGATACTGCGCCAGCGCCTCGGCAAGTGAGGTGTCGTCGATCAATCGGTGCCGTGCTCCGCCGCCGGTAGGACCGCGGCCGCCGCCGCGGGTTTGGAGAAGCCGCCGAGATAGTCGCCGAGAAAGCTTTCCATTCCCTTGAACGGTCCCTGCCGCGGCGGCACGGGCCCCTCGACATAGCCCAAGGCGCGGAACGGGCGCAGCAAGTCGGGATCGCGCGACAGCACGTGAATCGGCACGGTCCAGGGCGCGCGTTGGTCCGCGACCAGGCCCGGCGGCTGGTGATCGCCGAGAATCACCACCAGGGCGTCGCCCGGCATGTGGGCGAGCCAGGCGCCCATCGTCTCGAGATCGTAGACGACGCTGTCGAGATAGGGCCGCTCGAGATGCGACCAGTCGGGAGCGGCGCGAATGCGGCGCCACTCGGCGTCAGGAAGGCCGCCATAGAGGTCGCGCGCGCTCCAGTCGCTGATATAGGGCGGCACCGGCGCGAACGGCGTGTGGCTCGACACCAGCACGATCTGGGCGAAAAGCGGCGGATGGCCGGGCGCGGCCTCGCCCTCCGCGACATAGCGGAGCGTGTACTGGTCGGGGATGCCGAACCAGCCGAAAGCCGGACCCTTATAGTGGAAATCGTCGGCCTTGACGGTCCGGTCGAAGCCCCAGAACGCGTGGCCGGCCTCCGGCGTCTTGAGGCCGGGCATGATCTCGACCGTGCGATAGCCGGCCGCGTGCATGTAGCGCGGGAGGGTTTGGCGCGCGGTGCCGGTGATGATGTCGTCAAGCAGCGGATCGAGCTTCACCCCGGAATCGATCGTGCCATGCGCCAGCCAGGACCCGCCGCCGAAGGTCGGCGATACAATGCGAGACGAGACGAGATGCCAGCCGGCCCCCGTCACGGTCGCGGCGAAGCGCTGCAATGCCGGCCCGACCACTGCGGCGTATCGGGGCTCATCCAGCACCACCGTGCCGTAGGACTCGAAGAAGACGATATAGACGTCACGATGCTTCAATCCCGGCAAGGGTCCCGGCGCCGGCGCCGGCGCGGCGAGCGCCGCGGCATAGCGCGGATCTCCGCCATGCAGGACGCGCCAGGCGCGGGAGAGCAGGGCCGCCTGCTTCACCACCACCGGCGCCGTCCGCTCGCCCAGCAGCGGCGCGCCCAGCGCGGCGC
>DASQSR010000559.1:0-10960 GCA_035642295.1 Allostellaceae bacterium
GCGCGGCCGCCGCCGCCGGCGCGGCGCCGTTGCCGGCCGCAACCGGCGCCGCGGGCTCGCCCGAGCGGATGCGGACATAGGAGACGACGCGGCGCACATTGGCGATGTTGCGCGCATAGTCGGTGACGCGGTTGAGCTCCTGCTGGCTGCGCGCGCTGCCGATGATGTAGACGACGCCGTCGGCGGTGGTGACGATGTAGTTGATCGAGCGGATCTCCCTGTCGAACAGGAGATCGTTGCGCAGCCGCGTCGAGATCACCGTGTCGCGCGCATCATCCATGAAATGCGTGCTGGGGCCGACCTGGATCTCGTCATAGACTTCCTTGACCCCTTCGGTCTTCCAGGCGAGCTTGACCGCCTGCTCGCGCATATCCGCCTGGGGAACCTGCCCGGTCAGCAGCACGCGTGCGTCATAAACGGTGGCGTCGAGATCGTCTGGCAGCTGCTGGTTGTCATTGCCCCAGGCGACGCGGATCTGGGCGCGGATCGCCGCGTCCTTCACCTGCTGCTCGGCCGAGCGCTCCTGGCCGAAGACGTCATAGCCGCCGGCGGCGCCGGCGCCTGCCGCGGCGAGGATGCAGCCGCCGAGCGACGGCGCGGCGGCGAGCAAGGCGCCGGCCATGAGAAGGGCGCGAAGGCGGGAAGGGGCGTGGTGCACGGCAGCTCTACTCCTCGCAAGGGTTGGCGGCTCCATTGTCATTGCCGGTCGCGGCGGCGCAAGGGTCGGAATATGGCGGGATCAAGGCGTCGCGGAAGGCGCTCATCCCGTGCTTTGCGGCGTGGCGACCAGCGCGAGATCGGCGATCACGGGGTGATGGTCGCTGGCGAGCTCGGACAGGGCGTGGTGCAGCACTTCGCCGTGGCGCACGGCGATCTCGCCGCTGACGAAGATGTGATCAAGCCGCATCGCCGCCTCCTTGTCGGGCGAGCGCAGGTCGGTCGGAACCGAATAGCGCCGGCCCGCTGCCGGAATGGCGTCGCGCAGTCCGCGCTCGGCCAAGAGCGCGAACACGGCGCGGCCGCTGGCGAGAAAGCGCGCCAGCGCCGCTTCGGGCTCGCGCGAGAAGCGCCGGAAGCCCGCGAGCAGCCGCCCCTCATCGACCGCATCCTCCGGGCTGATGCTGTTGAAATCGCCGCACAGCACCAGCGCGCCGTCGATGCCGTCGAGGAGGGCGGCGAAATCCGCCGCCTTGCGCTGCGGCGCGCGGCCGGGATGCGGATGATAGGAGGCGACGGTGATCTCGCCTGCAGGCAGCGCGATGCGCGCCCTGAGGCCGCCGCGGTTGTAGATGCGGGTTTCTTCCGCGCCGAGGATGGGGAAGCGGCTCAGGATCGCGTTGCCCCATTCGCGGTCGTAAAGCGCCGAGGCGACGTGCGGGTAGCCCAGCAGCGCGCCGTAATCGATGGTGATGCCGTCATAGGCATCGCAATAGAGCGCCTCGTTGAGCACGACGATGTCGGCGGCGAGCTCGGCGAAGAGCTGCTGCGCCGCGTCGAGCCGCGCCCGATCGAGCGACCGCCGCGCCGCGTCCCCGCCGTCGAGCCGGCGGAAGCCTTCGAGGATGTTGTAGGTCAGAAGACGGAAGGACAAGGCGACGCACGGGACTGTCGGGCAAGAGCGTTCTAGCGCGTTTCCCCCTCGTTGCGCCAGGCATCGGCGAGATGGCGCGGCAGCCGGCCCGGCGTCACCAGCATCACATCATAGCGCAGGTTGAGCCGCGCCAGCTCCGGCCGCAGCGCGACGAAATGGTCGAGGGCGCGGGCGACGCGGCGGCGCTGGCGCGGCCCTACCGCTTCGGCGGCAAGCGCCAGACTGTCGCGCGCCTTCACTTCGATGGCGGCAAGTACCGCGCCGCGCCGCGCGATCAGATCCACTTCGCCCGAGGGCACGCGAAAACGCCGCGCCAGGATGCGCCAGCCGCGCAGCCGCAGGTGCCAGAGGCAGATCAGCTCCGCTACCTGGCCGCGGCGGAAGGCGCGGCGGCGCGCCGCCAGGCTCATTCGCGCGCTGCCAGCGCCAGCGCCCGCGCATAGACGGTGCGGCGCGGCAGACCGGTTGCCGCCGCCACGGCGGCGCAGGCATCCCTGAGGCTCATCCGGGCGAGCGCCGCCTCGATCTGCCGGTCGAGCGTCTCGCCTTGCGGCGCCGCTTCCGCCGGCGGCGGCCCCACCACCACCGCCAGCTCGCCGCGCGGCGCGCCTTCCGCGCGATAGTGTGCGGCGAGCTCGGCGAGGCTGCCGCGCCGGACCTCCTCGTAGAGTTTGGTGAGCTCGCGTGCCACCGCCGCCGGGCGCGGCCCCAGCACCGCCGCCATGTCGGCCAGCGCGGCGGCGAGCCGTGGCGCGCCCTCGAAGAAGACGAGCGAGGCCTTGATCCCGCCAAGCTCGGCGAGCGCCGTCCGCCGCGCCGCCGCTTTCGGCGGCAGGAAGCCGGCGAAGAAGAAGCGATCGCTCGGCAGGCCCGAGACCAGCAGCGCCGTCACCGCCGCGGACGGGCCGGGCAGCGCCGTCACCGGCAGGCCCTCGGCCAGTGCGGCGCGAACCAGCTTGAAACCTGGATCGGAGATGAGCGGCGTCCCCGCATCCGAAACCAGCGCCACCCGCTCGCCGCGCCTCAGCCGGTCGAGGATAATCGGCCGCATGTGCTCGGCATTGTGCTCGTGATAGGAGAGCAGCGGTCGCTCGATGCCGTGCAGCGCCAGCAGCTTTGCGGTGACCCGGGTGTCCTCGCAGGCGATGACGTCGGCAGCGGCGAGCGTTTTCAGCGCGCGCAGCGTGATGTCCTCGGCATTGCCAATGGGCGTTGCCACGAGATAGAGCGCGGGCGCGAGCGTCGATGCCGGTTGCGGTTTACTTCGCGCCGCGCCGTGGCTAGGCTCGGCGCCGGCCTTGGCGACGGAGGATGCACGTGCTCGGCGGGTCATGTCGGCGTCTTCTGGGCTCGCCCCTCGCCGCGGCGGCATGGCTCTTCCTCTCGGCCCTGGCGCTTCAGGCGTGCGGCGGGACTGTACCGGGACCGTCGGGACCGCCGCAAGCGACCGCTCCCGCAACGCCGTCCGCCACCGCCATCCAGCCGCCGGCGCCGGTCGTGCCTCAGGCGCCGACCGCGCCGACCGCGGCGGCCGGCAAGACCCGCATCGCGCTGCTCCTGCCGCTGTCGGGCGCCAACGCCGCGCTCGGCAGCGCCATGCTCGACGCGGCGCAAATGGCCCTCTTCGACGTCGCCGACAACGCGCTCGAGCTGATGCCGCACGACACGCAGGGGACGCCCCAGGGCGCCGCCGATGCGGCGAAGGCGGCGCTCGGCGAAGGCGCGAAGCTCATCATCGGTCCGCTCATCGCCGCGGAGGTCGAGGCGGTGAAGCCGGTGGCGCACGGCGCGGGCGTGCCGGTGCTGGCGTTCTCGACCTCGACGCAGCTCGCGGGCGACGGCACCTATCTCATGGGCTTCCTGCCGCAGCAGGAGATCCAGCGTGTCACCGCTTTTGCTCACGCCAAAGGCGTCAACCGCTTTGCCGTGCTGGCGCCGCGCACGGCATACGGCGAGGTTGCGGTGGCGGCGTTGCGGGGTGCGGTCGCGGCGCAGAACGCGACTTTGGGCCGCATCGATTTCTATGATCCCGCGGCGCCGGACCTGACCGCCGCGGCAAAGAGCTTCGCCGCCGGCGCGCAGGATGCGGAGGCGGTGCTGCTGCCCGAGGGCGGAGCACGGCTCAAGACGCTGGCGCCGCTGCTGCCCTATGACGGCATCGATCCCGCCAAGGTGCATTTCCTCGGGACCGGCCTTTGGGACGAGCCCGGCCTCGGCACCGAGCCGTCGCTCGATGGCGGCTGGTACGCGGCGCCACCGCCCGCGAGCCGCGCCGATTTCGAGAAGCGCTTTGCCGATCTCTATCATCATCCGCCGCCGCGGCTGGCGACCCTCGCCTATGACGCGACCGCGCTCGCCGCGGTGTTGGCGCACGGGCAGAACGGTCCCGACCTCTCCGCCCAGGCGCTCACCAATCCGAGCGGCTTCGCTGGCATCGACGGGATTTTCCGCCTGCGCCCCGACGGCCTCGTCGAGCGCGGCCTTGCCGTGCTCGAGGTCGAGCACGATGGCGACAAGGTCATCGACCCCGCCCCGACGACGTTCCAGTCGATCGGGCAGTAAGCGGAGTCTTCAGTTTTCAGTTGTCAGTGGCGACAGGACGGTGCGCTGACTGACCACTGACAACTGAAGACTCCTGTCCTGCAGGCACGCGAACGAGGAATCGAGAGCCGCGGCCGGGCTCGCTCTCGGCGGCGAGTTCGCCACCCATCAGGCGACAGAGCTTGCGGCTCAAGGCGAGGCCGAGACCGGCGGCGCCGAATTTGGCGGCTATCGCCGGGTCCCCCGGAGTGACGCTGGCGAAGAGCCGTGCCAGGGTCTGGCGGTTGATGCAGGCGCCGGAGTCGCTGACGGCGATGCTGATCCAGTCGCCGGCCGAATGCCGCTCGCGCGCCACCGACAAGGTGACGCAGCCGCTTTGCGTGAGCTTCGCCGTATGGCCGAGGAGGCTCAGCGCGACCTGCCGCAACTTCGGGACGTCGCCGGTGATGGTGCCGAGATCGCCGCCGCGCTCGACTCTGAGCTCGCTCTCCCGCGCGGCGAGGAGCGGGCGCGCGGTGGCGACGATGTCGTCGACGAACGCGCCGAGCTCGATCGGCTGGGTCAACGATTTCATGCGCCCGGCTTCGATCTCGGAGAGGTCGATGACGTCGTTGACCAGGGACAGGAGATTTTGCCCGGCGCTCTTGATGCGCCTGAGATCGGCGGCATGCTCGGGATCCATGCCGCCCGCCGCGGCATCCTCCAGCAGCAGCTCGCTATAGCCGATGACCGCGTTGAGCGGCGTGCGCAGCTCGTGGCTCATGCGCGCCAGGAACTCCGACTTGGCGCCGCTCGCCCGCTCCGCCGCCTCGGTGGCCTCGGCGAGCTGCGCCGTGAGCTGCGTCAGGGTGCGCTGCGACTGCGCGAGGCGACGGATGACATTCTGCAAAAAGAGGAGCAGCGGCAGGGCCACGATCGGGCTGACGATCGTCGCCGTGACCGGCACGGCGACCGGCGCCGGACCCTCTATCAGGCGCCAGACAAGGACGCTGAGGGCGACGGCCGAAACCATCACCACGATCAGGAAAGCGACCGTGGCCGCCGGCCGCTCGAGCCAACTGCGCTGAACGATCGCGCATTGCTGTGCGCTTGCACCATGCTGGGTCATGGTGAGTCCGCCTGACCTGGTCTTGCCCCTTTGGGAGCAGTCTAAGGCAAGTCGGCGAGATTGGCCGGATTTTCCCCTAAAATTTGCGGCAAATTTGCCGGAATGAGGAGGGCGAGAACGGCGTTGAGCCGCTGTCGCCCGGCGGCGGTGGCGCGCAAGCCCGCATCGTCCAGGACGATGAACCCGCCGTCGATGAGATCGGCAAGCCGCGCGCCGTCCAGCGCCGTCTCGAGCGCGCGTCCCGTCGCCGCACGGAAGCGGGCACGACTCACCCCTTGGGTCAGCCGCAACCCCATCATCAGCACTTCGCGCAAGAGCTCGTCGGGCGCAAGGGCGGCGCGCTCTTCAAGGCCGTGCCCCTGGCGCTCCACGGCGGCAAGCCAGGTTTCGGGGGCGCGATGCCGGCGCGTCGCCACGCGCCTGCCGCCGAGCGTCAGCCGGCCATGGGCGCCGGGGCCGATGCCGGCGTAGTCCTCCGAGCGCCAATAGGCGAGATTGTGCCGGCTCTCGCCGCCGGGACGCGCATGGTTGGAAATCTCGTAGGCGGGAAGGCCGGCCGCCTCGAGCCGCGCCTGGGTTTCTTCATAGAGCGCGCCGGCGCGATCATCGTCGGGCAGCGCGAAATCGCCGCGCGCGAACGCCGTCGCGAATGCCGTGCCGCGCTCGATGGTGAGCTGATAGAGCGAGAGATGGTCGCCGGCGAGCGCCAGCGCCCGGTCGAGCTCGGCCCGCCACGCCGCTTCCGTCTGGCCGGGACGGGCATAGATGAGGTCGAAGGAGAAGCGCGGGAAAGAGCGGCGGGCCAGCTCGATCGCGGCGAGCGCCTCGGCGGCGTCGTGGCCGCGGCCGAGAAAGCGCAGCGCCGAATCGTCGAGCGCCTGCACGCCGAGCGACAGCCGGTTGACGCCGGCCTCGGCGAGGGCGCGAAAGCGTCCGGCTTCGACCGAGGTCGGATTGGCTTCGAGCGTGATCTCGGTATCGGCGTCGACCCGCCAGCACGCGCCGGCGCGCTCGATCAGCGCCGCCACCGTCTCGGGCGCCATCAGCGACGGCGTGCCGCCGCCGAAGAAGATCGAGCCGAGCCGGCGCCCCGCCGTCTCGCGCGCCGCATCCTCGAGCTCGGCGAGCAGGCCGTCGCGCCAGCGGCGCTGCTCGATTCCGTCGCGCACATGGCTGTTGAAGTCGCAATAGGGGCATTTCGACTTGCAGAACGGCCAGTGGATGTAGAGCGCGAGGTCCGGCACCCCGCTCACCCCGCGAGCGCGGCCGCCGCGAGCTTGCGGAAGGCGGCGGCGCGGTGGCTGATGTCGTGCTTTCGCGCGGGCTCCATCTCGCCGAAAGTCTCGCTGCTGCCTTCGGGGAGGAAGATCGGGTCATAGCCGAAGCCGCGCCGGCCGCGCGGCGGGAAGACGAGGTCGCCATGCACTTCGCCGCGAAAGCATTCGACATGCCCGTCGGGCCAGGCCAGCGCCAGTACGGCGACGAAGTGGGCGCGCCGGTCGCTGATGTCGCCGAGCCGCTCCTCGACCAGCGCCATGGCGCGGGCGAAGTCGCGCTCGGGCCCGCCCCAGCGCGCGGAACGAATCCCGGGCGCGCCGCCGAGCGCCGGCACCACCAATCCGGAATCATCGGCGAGCGCGGGCAGCCCGCTCGCCATCGCCGCGGCGCGCGCCTTGAGCTCGGCATTGGCCTCGAAGCTGTCGCCGGTCTCTTCCGGCTCGGGGAGGCCCAGCGCCGCGGCGCTGGTCACGGCGATGGCGAACGGCCGCAACAGCGTCGCCATCTCCGCGAGCTTGCCCGCATTGTGCGTGGCGATGACCAGCCGCTTGTCGGCAAGGCGGCGCGGCACGGCTCAGGCGAGTCCGAGAGTGCGGCGCTGCATCAGCACGAGCTGCCCGATGCCGAGGCGTGCCAGCGCCAGCATCTCGGCAAAGCGCGGCTCGGCGAAGGCGCCATGCTCGGCGGTGGCCTGGATCTCGACGATGCCGCCGGCGCCGGTGAGGACAAAATTCGCGTCGGCATCCGCGGTGCTGTCCTCGGCGTAATCGAGGTCGAGCACCGCTTCGCCGCCGCGGAGGCCGCAGGAGATCGCCGCCACCGCGTCGGTGAGCGGCAGCGCCGGGAGGGTTCCGGCATCGACCAGCTGCTTGAGCGCAAGATGAAGCGCGACATAGCTGCCGGTGATCGACGCGGTGCGCGTGCCGCCATCGGCTTGCAGCACGTCGCAGTCGATGCGCACCTGGCGTTCGCCCAGGGCCGTGAGGTCGGCCACCGCGCGCAGCGAGCGGCCGATCAGGCGCTGGATCTCCTGGGTGCGGCCGGTCTGGCGGCCGCGCGCCGCCTCGCGCTCGGTGCGCTCCTGGGTTGAGCGCGGCAGCATGCCGTATTCGGCGGTGATCCAGCCGCGCCCGGTGTTGCGCAGGAAGGGCGGCACTCTCTCCTCGACCGTGGCGGCGCACAGCACATGGGTGTCGCCGAAGCGGACGAGGCAGGAGCCTTCGGCGTATTTGGCGAATCCCGGCTCGAGGTGAACCTGACGCAATTCATGCGGGGCGCGGCCGGAGGGGCGCGACATGTCGATAGCCTTTCTGCGCTGCGTGGGCTGAAGCTAGTGCGGGCGAGGGGCTCCGTCCAGCACCGGCCGCCGCCGCAATCGTGGCCCGCGCGCTGCTCGCCAAGGGGAGGCGCGACGGCTGGGGGCGCCCGGTTGACCTTGGGAAAGCCCCTCCCTACATTTCGCGGCGCCCCGGAGATGCCTCAGAACGCTATGGCTGCGGAACGACTGCCGCACGTGCCCAAACCGGTGATTACCGAGCTCAACGAACGCAGCCGCGAGATTTTCCGGCTGATCGTCGACGCCTATGTCGAGACCGGCGAGCCGGTCGGCTCGCGCACCTTGTCGCGCCGCGGCGGGCTCGACCTGTCGCCGGCCACGATCCGCAACGTCATGGCCGATCTCGAAGAGTCCGGCCTGCTCTTCGCCCCCCACACCTCGGCCGGCCGGCTGCCGACGGATGCCGGGCTGCGGCTCTTCGTCAACGGCCTGCTCGAGCTCGGCGGGCTCAGCGAGGACGAGCGGCGGAGCATCGATGGTCGCCTCGCCGCCGCCGGCAAGAGCCTCTCTCAGGCGCTCGAGGAAGCGACGGCGGCGCTCGCGGGCCTGGCGCGTTGCGCCGGCCTCGTCGTCGCCCCCAAGACCGAGCGGCGCTCGCTGAAGCATATCGAGTTCGTGCCGCTGTCGCCCGGCCGCGCCCTCGTCGTCTTGGTGACCGAGGACGGCCTGGTCGAGAACCGGATCATCGAGGTGCCCACCGGCACGCCGCCTTCGACCATGGTGCAGGCCAGCAACTATCTCTCCTCGCGGCTCATCGGCCACACCATCGACGAGGCCAAGGCGACGATCGCCGCCGATGTCGCCTCGAACCGGGCGCAGCTCGACGAGCTGACGCAGCGCCTGGTCGAGACCGGCCTCGCCTCCTGGGGCGGCGGTGGGGAAGGCTCGGCGCTCATCGTTCGCGGCCAGGCGAAACTGCTCGAGGACGTCACCGCGCTCGCCGATCTCGAGCGGCTGCGGGCGCTCTTCGACATGCTCGAGACCAAGGAGGCGATGCTGCGGCTCCTCGACGCGACGCGCGAGGGCGAGGGCGTGCAGATCTTCATCGGCTCCGACAACCCGCTCTTCGGCATCGCCGGCTGCTCGATGATCGTGGCGCCCTACGCCAACAGCCGCGAGCAGGTGGTGGGCGCGATCGGCGTGATCGGGCCGACGCGTCTTAATTACGCTCGCATCATCCCGCTGGTGGACTACACCGCGAAGGTGATCGGCAAGCTCCTGGGATAAGCGAGACACCTCATGAACGATGAACAAGACACCCCGACACCGCCCGAGGCCGGCGCCGCCGATGTGACGCCGCCGGCGGCCGAGCGTCTGGCGCAGGTCGAGACCGAGCTCGCCGAGGCGAAGGACCGGCTGCTGCGCGCGCTGGCCGAAACCGAGAATGTCCGCCGCCGTGCCGAACGCGAGCGCGCCGATGCCTCGAAGTACGGCGCCGCCGCTTTCGCCAAGGACATGCTCAACGTCGCCGACAATCTCCGCCGTGCGCTCGACAGCGCCCCGGGCGGAGAGATTGCCGACGAGCGCATGCGCAAACTGCTGGAAGGCGTGGCCGCGACCGAGCGCGAGCTGCTCGCCGCGTTCGAGCGCAACGGCCTCCGCCGCATCGATCCCGTCGGCGAACGCTTCGACCACAACCTCCATCAGGCGATCTTCGAGGTTCCGAGCAGCGGCCAGGCCCCCGGCACCGTGGTGCAGGTATTGCAGCCCGGCTACGTCATGCACGACCGGCTGCTGCGCCCGGCAATGGTCGGCGTCGCCAAGGGCGAAGGCCGCCCGCCCGCCGACGGGGCTCACATCGACGAAGTGGTGTAGCGGGGAGCGCGCGGCGCGCGGCGTGAGCGGCGCGTTCCGCCTGACAGCGGGTCGGGCGGCGCGGCCGTTTCGGCAAAATTAACCGCTTTCGGCCAGCATGAGGGCGCAGCCGCGCCGGGCTGCACCCTGTCGGTGGACGCTGCGCCCCGTGTCGAAAGCAAAGCCCCTGGTGCTGCTGGTCGAGGACACCGTCCCTCTGGCGCAGCTCTATCTCGAATATCTGAAGCGCGAGCCGGTGCAGGTGCGCCGCGTCGAGACCCTGGCCGAGGCCAAGGCGGCGCTCGACGCGCTGCGCCCGGCGGCGGTCCTGCTCGATCTCGAGCTGCCCGACGGCAACGGGCTCGATCTCATCGAGGCGGCGCGCCAAGGCGGGCTCGATCCCGCCTTCATCGTCGTCACCGCCCATGGCTCGCTCGACGCTGCGGTCGAGGCGATGCGCGCCGGCGCGCAGGATTTCCTGGTGAAGCCCTTCACCGCCGAGCGCCTCGCCACGACGCTCCGCAACGCGCTCGAAGGAAGGCGCCTCAAGCGCATCGTCGCCACGCTCGGCGATGGCGTCGGCAGCGCCGCCTTCGAAGGCTTCATCGGCGCCGATCTCGCGATGCAGGCGGTCTACCGCGTCATCGAGCTGGCCGCGAAGAGCCGCTCGACCGTGTTCATCACCGGCGAGAGCGGCACCGGCAAGGAGGTTTGCGCCGAGGCGATCCATCGCCGCAGCCCGCGACGCGAGCGCGCTTTCGTCGCGCTCAACTGCGGCGCCGTGCCGAAGGAGCTGATGGAGAGCGAAATCTTCGGCCATGTCAAAGGCGCCTTCACCGGCGCGACGGCAGACCGCGACGGCGCGGCGCTGCGTGCCGATGGCGGCACGCTCTTCCTCGACGAGCTCTGCGAGATGGATCCGGCGCTGCAGGTGAAGCTGCTGCGCGTCGTGCAGACGGGGGCGGTGCAGGCGGTCGGCAGCGACCGCAGCCGCAAGGTCGATGTGCGCATCGTTTGCGCCACCAACCGCGATCCGCTCGCCGAGGTCGAGGCCGGGCGCCTGCGCGAGGATCTCTATTATCGCCTTCATGTCATCCCGGTGCAGCTGCCGCCGCTGCGCGAGCGCGGCGGCGACGTGCTGCTGCTGGCACGGCATTTCCTCGCTGCCTTCAGCGCCGAGGAGGGGCGGAACTTCAAGGATTTCACCGCCGAGGCCGAAGCGCGGCTTTGCGCCGCGCCCTGGCCCGGCAATGTCCGTCAGCTGCAGAATGTCATCCGCCAGATCGTCGTCGTCCATGACGGCGAGCGCGTC